>JAATGD010000382.1 GCA_015654965.1 Hyphomicrobiales bacterium | reverse complement strand
CGATGGCGGCATCAAATTCTCGGGCGATTTCGCCAAGGCGCTGGCCGCGGGCGCGGTTGCGGCGATGGCCGGATCGCTTCTCGCAGGCACCGAGGAAAGCCCCGGCGAGGTCTATCTGCATCAGGGCCGCTCGTTCAAATCCTATCGCGGCATGGGTTCGGTCGGTGCCATGGCGCGCGGTTCGGCGGATCGTTATTTTCAGGCCGAAGTGCGCGATGAGCTGAAACTGGTGCCGGAAGGCATTGAAGGTCAGGTCGCCTACAAGGGACCGATTGCTGCCGTTCTGCACCAACTTGCCGGTGGCCTGCGCGCTTCCATGGGCTATGTCGGCGCAAAGACGCTGGAAGAATTCCGTGAGAAGGCGACTTTCGTGCGTATTTCCAATGCCGGTCTCCGCGAAAGCCATTCGCATGGCGTGTCGATCACCCGCGAAAGCCCGAATTATCCGGGCAGCGTGTAAGAGAGTCCCTGATTTTTGTATGAAAAGCGCGGTTTAAAAGGCCGCGCTTTTCAGTTTATGGGCGTGGAATCTGCATAAGCTTGCAACTCATCGTCCTGCAATTGCCAGATTTTGGCGCATTCATGAATGGCATCGGCCAATGCCTGAAAATCCTTGCGGCGCTTGCTTTGCCTGCGCCAGAACAGGCCGATCTCGCGCTTGGGCTGTTCGCCCCGAAATGGAATGATGCGCATGTGACCGGCGTTTTCTTCCGCGCGCACGGCAATTTCGGGGATCAGCGTCAGCCCCATGCCATGGCGCACCATTTGCAGCAGGGTCGCCATGCTCGTCGCGCCATATCTGACCAGTTGCCTTTGCGCCGGAAGGGCGCAGATCGCCAGCGCCTGATCGCGCATGCAATGGCCTTCTTCGAGCAGAAGCAGGCGGTCGAGCGCGACATTGTCCTGTGTCAGGGACGAGGCAAGAACGGTGAAATCATTGCTGGATGTGGCAATGAGAAAACGGTCATCGAAAAGTTTCATATGTGAAAGCCGGTCATCGTCAATCGGCAGGGCGGCAATGACCGCGTCAAGCTCTCCCGAATGCAACTCGTCTATCAGGCGCGATGTCACGCTTTCGCGCAGTTGCAGCGTGAATTGCGGGTGTGCGTCGCGCAAGTAAGGTAAAAGCAGCGGCACCAGATAGGGCGCGACGGTGGGGATCATGCCCAGTTTCAACTGAGCATGCAAAAGGCCGCGGCTTTGCGCCGCCGTTTCCTCCAATGTGTGCAGCGCCTTCAATATTTCCCGGATGCCCGGATAAAGTTCCCGACCCAGTTCTGTCATGATGACCCGTCTTTGCGAGCGCTCGAAAAGGGCGGCTCCGGCAAGCGCTTCCATCTCCGCGATCTGCGCGGACAAAGCGGGCTGGGAAATATTCGCCAGTTCCGCCGCCTTGGTGAAATGCAGCGTGGTGGCCAGCGCATCGAAATAGCGCATTTGTCGGACTGTGAACATGATAGGTTTTTCTTATCAATAATTACAGAAAAAGCAATTGGAGATTATATTTGGAACAGGTCTAAACTTTGTACGTTACCTAGCCACGGTAGAGTGGGCGTCATGTCGCGTTCTACCTTCAGCAAGGCTAGTCCGGTTTTAGCGCAGTCTTTTTAGGAGGATATTTCCATGGCAGATCGTCCAATACTGACCACAAGTGCCGGTAGCCCGGTTCCCGACAATCAGAACTCGCTCACTGCGGGCGAGCGCGGGCCGGTCCTGTTGCAGGATTATCAGCTGATCGAAAAATTGAGCCACCAGAACCGCGAGCGTATTCCAGAACGCGCGGTTCACGCCAAGGGCTGGGGCGCTTACGGCACGTTGACCATCACCGGCGATATTTCAAAATATACCAAGGCGAAGGCCTTGCAGCCCGGTGCTACAACCCCGATGCTGGCGCGGTTCTCGACCGTTGCCGGTGAGCAGGGCGCGGCGGATGCCGAGCGCGATGTGCGCGGCTTTGCGCTCAAATTCTACACGCAGGAAGGCAACTGGGATCTAGTCGGCAATAACACGCCGGTATTTTTCGTGCGTGATCCGGTCAAATTCCCCGATTTCATCCATACGCAGAAACGGCATCCGAAGACCAATCTGCGCTCGGCGACCGCCATGTGGGATTTCTGGTCGCTCTCGCCCGAAAGCCTGCATCAGGTCACCATCCTGATGTCGGATCGTGGCCTTCCCACCGATGTGCGCCATATCAACGGTTATGGCTCGCATACCTATTCCTTCTGGAACGATGCGGGCGAGCGTTACTGGGTCAAATTCCACTTCAAGACCTTGCAGGGCCACAGGCACTGGACCAATGATGAGGCGGAACACGTCATCGGTCGTACGCGCGAATCCACGCAGGAAGATCTTTTCACCTCCATCGACAAGGGCGAATTCCCGAAATGGAAGGTGCAAGTGCAGATCATGCCGGAACTCGACGCCGACAAGACGCCCTATAATCCGTTCGATCTGACAAAAGTGTGGCCCCATGCCGATTATCCGCCCATCGATATCGGCGTGATGGAGCTGAACCGCAACCCGGAAAACTATTTTACCGAAATTGAAAATGCGGCCTTCTCGCCGTCCAATATCGTTCCGGGCATCAGCTATTCGCCCGACAAGATGTTGCAGGCGCGCCTGTTCTCCTATGCCGACGCGCATCGCCATCGCCTTGGCACGCATTATGAAACCATTCCGGTCAACCAGCCCAAATGCCCGGTGCATCATTATCACCGCGACGGGCAGATGAACCTCTATGGCGGCATCAAGACCGGCAACCCGGATGCCTTTTACGAGCCGAACTCGTTTAACGGTCCTGTCGAAGAACCTGCTGCCAAGGAGCCACCGCTGCGCATTTCGGGGGATGCCGCGCGCTATAATCATCGCATCGGCAATGATGACTATTCCCAGCCGCGTGCACTGTTCAACCTGTTCAACGATGGTGAGAAGCAGCGGCTGTTTTCCAATATCGCGGCTGCGATGGGTGGCGTGCCCGGCTATATCGTCGAGC
This sequence comes from Hyphomicrobiales bacterium, assembly GCA_015654965.1. Taxonomy (GTDB): domain Bacteria; phylum Pseudomonadota; class Alphaproteobacteria; order Rhizobiales; family Rhizobiaceae; genus Brucella. The sequence continues at coordinate 2,635 of JAATGD010000382.1, read as the reverse complement.
GTCAGCTTGGCCATTTCAGGCTGATCCACCCTGATTATGAAGCCGGTGTGCGTAAGGCCCTCAAGGATGCGCATGGCTATGAGGCCAACACCATTGCCGTGCAGGAAGAAGTGACAGCTGCCGAATAAACCATTGCACCACATCGTTGCTAAAGCCGGAGCAGTTTGCTCCGGCTTTTTTTGTTGCGTTTGCCGATTGCCTTTTCACTGCAAGGAAGGCTATGCCGGGGACAGAGAATTGAAGGAGAAACTGTGCGACTTGGTGGACGCCTGCAAGCGGTAGTCGAGGTTCTGGGCGAACTCGAAGCAGGCAAGCGTCCGACGTCCGATGTCCTCAAGGATTGGGGTGCTGCACACCGCTTTGCCGGTGCGGGTGATCGCGCCGTCGTCGGCAACATCGTCTATGATGCATTGCGGCGCAAACTCTCGATTGGCTGGCGCATGGATGAGGACGATGCGCGCGCGCTTGCCTTTGGCGCGCTTCTGGCCGATGGCGGTATGGCGCTGGAAGCCATCGACGTGCTTCTTGAGGGCGATAAATTCGCGCCCGTTGCGCTCGAAAAATCGCGTCGGGTGGCATGGGAAAACCGCGATATTACCCTCGCGCCGGATCATGTTCAGGCCGATGTGCCGCAATGGTGCGCATCGTCCCTGCAAGCGCTTTTCGGATCGCGCTGGGTGGAGGAAGCACGGGCGCTAGCAACCCGCCCGCCGGTCGATCTGCGCGTCAACAGCCTCAAGGCCACACGCGAACAGGTGCTTGTAGCGCTTGAAAAGGCGGGCGCGACCCCCGCGCCTTATCTCGCGCAGGCTTTGCGCATTCCTCCCATCGAAGCGCTTGGCCGTCATCCCAATGTGCAGGGCGAACAGGCGTTTCTCGATGGCTGGTTCGAGGTGCAGGATCTCGGCTCGCAGCTTGCGGCGCTATGTGCAGGCGCAAAGCCGGGAGAACAGGTGCTCGATTATTGCGCTGGCGCTGGTGGCAAGACGCTGGCGCTTGCGGCGTCCATGCAAAATAGCGGCCAGATTCATGCCTATGATGCGGAACGCGCACGGCTTTCGCCGATGCATGAGCGTTTGCAACGCGCCGGTGTCCGCAACACGCAGGTGCATGGCAATCTGGATGCCCTTGACCCGCTTGTTGACCGCATGGACCTCGTTTTGACCGATGCGCCTTGTACCGGCTCGGGAACATGGCGGCGCAGGCCCGATGCCAAATGGCGGCTCAACGAGCAGCAACTGGAGCGCCGGGTGCAGGATCAGGCCGAGGTTCTTGATCATGCCAAACGTTATGTGAAGCGTGGCGGTCGACTTGCCTATGTGACCTGTTCGCTGTTTGCCGAGGAAAACACGCGGCAGATTGAACGCTTTCTGGCGCAAAATACCGAATTTACGGAAATTGCGCCCAAATCCTTATGGCAATCGGTGGTGCCGCAAATCTCTGACTTTGCGCCGGTCTTTCCATCGCATGGCAGTGTATTTTCGCCATTATCGACTGGCACGGACGGATTTTATGTTTCGATCCTGCAAAGACAGCCATAGATCGGGAAAACAATGCCAAAGCATCCCATAGCGGAACCGGATTTCAAGCAACGCGTCGAAGAAAGTTTTGCCCGTCAGGCCGCCATGAAGCTGATCGGTGCTGAACTCACGCGCTGCGAGCCGGGCATTGTCGAAGTGGAAATGCCGTTTCGCGAAGAACTCACGCAACAGCATGGCATTCTTCATGCCGGCATGATTTCGGCGGCGCTCGATACGGCTTGCGGCTATGCCGCTCTCACTCTCATGCCCACCGATGCCGCCGTTTTGACCATCGAATTCAAGGTCAATTTGCTCGCTCCCGGCAAGGGCGACCGGTTTTTGTTTCGCGGCGAAGTCACAAAGCCCGGTCGCACCATCATGGTCAGCGACGGGCAGGCTTTTGCCATCACGGATACGGAAGTACGCCTGATCGCCACCATGACCGGGACCATGATGGTTGTGAAAGATCGCAAGGGCTTGCAGGGATGATCAAGAATGTCGCGGGCAGGCGCCTGCTTTATGTCATGGCTGCGGAGCCTGAATATGGTTCGCAATTGCGCTCCATGTTCAAACCCCTCATGACCGGTATCGGTCCGGTCGAGGCCGCGATCAAGCTGACCCATGCGCTGGCGCGGTTGCAGCACGCGGACATGTTGCCCGATCTTGTCATTTCCCTGGGGTCGGCTGGCTCTGCAAAGCTGCCGCAAGCGGAAATTTTTCAGGTTTCATCTGTCTCGTACCGCGACATGGATGCATCCCCGCTCGGTTTCGAGAAAGGCAGGACGCCGCTTCTTGATTTGCCACGCGTGGTCAATATGCCGATTACAGTGCAGGGACTTGCAAGCGCATCGCTTTCCACCGGTGCCAATATTGTTTCAGGTTCGGCTTACGAGACAATCGATGCCGATATGGTCGATATGGAAACTTTTTCCTGTTTGCGTGTTTGCCAGATCCATGACGTGCCTCTGGTTGGCTTGCGTGGCATATCCGATGGTACGGACGAATTGCGCCATCTCGGCGACTGGACACAATATCTGCATGTCATCGATGAAAAAATGGCCAGCGCAGTTGAAATTCTGGAGGCTGAAATTGCCGATGGCCTTCTTCCACTTCCT
>JAATGD010000074.1 GCA_015654965.1 Hyphomicrobiales bacterium | reverse complement strand
TTCGCACCACGCTCTTCGGCCGGCTTCAGCGGAAAGACAAGCGTGAAAGCCAAGCCGTCGTCGCTCTCGATATGATAGCGGCCGCAGATCTGGCCGACGAAGCCGCTGATCAGCCTGCTGCCCATGCCTTTTTTACCCTCGTCCCGCATGCCGGGCCCGTTGTCGGTGATCTTCACCGTCGCCTCGCCATCGCCATTGTCGGCAAGCTCCACCGTGAGACGCCCTTTCCTGTCTTCCGAGAAGGCATATTTGAACGCGTTCGAGACGACCTCGTTGATGATCATGCCGATCGGCAGCACCATGTCGCGATCGACGGTCATCGGCGAAAGGCGCGTTTCAATGTCGATCTCGTTGGGATAGCTCCTGGCGATCTCGCGGATCAAGCGCTCCATGTACGGGGCAAGCTCGACGCGATCGAACTGGTCCGACTGATAGATATGCTCGTGAACCGCGACCATGGCGGCGATCCGGCGCACCATGTCGCTGCGCACGTCCTCCGGCAAGGGCTGCAGACGAACCAGCGAGGACACCGCCTGCAGGTTGTTCTTGACGCGATGATGGATTTCCCGGAACAGAAAATGATTGCGCTCGACCGCCTGTTCAAGCTCCAGGTTGCGCGCCGCATAGGCACGCAGCAGCCAGGCCACCCAGATGGCAAAGCCGACGAGCAGGGCCAGCAGCGGCAGGCCGAACGCCAGTTGCTGTTCGAGCGTCTGCCAGAAGACCTGCTGCGCCTCGTTGATCTCGATGCCGGATGTGGCCACCAACGGCCAGCCCTTGATCTGGCGAAAGCCAACGATCCTGACAAAGCCGTCCGCCGGCGATTTGGCGCTGTAATTGCCCTTGGGCGACGCCTTGAGCAAATCGAACAACGCGGAACTGCCGATATTGACGGACTGATCGAGATCGGGATGACGGGCGACGACCCATCCGTCCGTTCGAATGACCGAGACCGTCGAATGCGGCCCAAGCCCGATGGAAGTCCAGAATTCATCCATCTTGCTGGCGGGGATGGCAATGGTCGCCAGGCCATGGAACGTGCCGTTGCGGGTAATCCGCCGGGCGATGACGAAGACGGATTCGCCGCTCAGCCGCTCGACCAGCCACGGCGAGATCACCAATGGCTTGCCCGCCTTGATTTCCTTGAAATAATCACGGTCATCGATCTTGATGCCGCCCGCCTTGTTGAAGCTGGAAAGCCGCAATGCGCCGGTATCGTCGTAGACGGAATACTGAAAGCCCTCCGGCAGGTTTCCCACAGCCTGGGATATGTCCTCCACCGCGTTGGCCGATGTGCCGATCGGGCCGTTGCCGATCGCCGTGTCAATACGCCGCAGCGCCTGATCGCTGGCCTCGATCATCCATTCCATATGCGCGGCGACGACATCGGCCGCCGATTGCGCCTTGGTTTCTCCCGCTATGATGGCGGTCTGGTAATTCTGCCAGACAAGCAGGGAGGTCAGACCGAGCGCGGCGAGAACGATCACCAAAGTCAAGGCTATCGCAGTCCCGGGCTTGGCTATCCTTGCAGGCAAGGTTTCCAACGATCAGACTCCATTGCAAGTCCCCGCTGGAGGTGCATGTAGCAACCCTACACCCTCGCCACGCCCCCCGGGGTCCCTCGGCACGCAAATGGCAACATTTCATTTCTTGTCGTTGAAATCCATGAAAAAGTGTAGAAATCCGTGGACGATCTCAATCATGCAAGCCGATACCGCAAAACCGGCGCCCTGTGAAAGGCGTCATGCGATGGTGCCCGATGCTTTCAGACGCTTGCCTCGAACCCGCCGGCGCAAGACGCCCGCCATCCGCCGCGGCCCGGAGATCTATTCGCCGCGGATGTATCCGATTGACAGCGGCTACTTGGCGGCTTTGGGTTTGCCAGGGGCTTTGCCGGGCTTTGACGCCGCCACTGGTGCGGTTGCCGAAGCGGTGTCCTTGGGAGTCTTCGGCTTGGCGGCTTTGGATGCTTTGGCGGCTTTCTTGGCGCCTTCGCTGCCGACGGAGACACCGCCGTCGCCGCTTTCAAGCGATTGGACAGCTTCCCGCCAATGGCGGTCGTGCTCGCCATGCGGGCGGCCTTCCTGCTCCCAAAGACGGTAGGCTTTGGCTCTGATGCGTTCTTCCTTGTCGTCCGACATTTTACCTTCCTCTGTCTGTCCCATGCAATCACCATACCCATACGCGAAATCACTGATTCTCGCTTGCGAATAAGCGCGGTGCAAACCGGACGGATCGGAAGCTCGACTGCCATTTCGCTGGCCATGAGGAGGAAACGGAAAAATCCTCATGTTCTTCGCGCCGCCGCGTCCGTTTGGCACGGCTCGCAACCCGGTTTCAAAACGAGTGGTCGGCGAATTCGTTCCCGCAGCCCGGCGACAATTGCAGCCGAAACCTTGGCGCAGAGGAACATTCCATGAAACCTGATGGAAAGCCTCGGATTCCGCATGCGATCCACCCTTAGCGACAAAGACATGCGTTTGTGGTATTGCTGGTGGCATTGCCGGGCGCGAGCGCGCGACCCGTGTGCGGGAATGATGGGCGGTCGTGGAACCGGATGGCCCGTTGCGCGTTGTGTGTTTCGGGTGACTATCCGGCCTCGCGTCTTTTCAATGCCCGTCTTTTCAACGCATGTCTGTTCATGCATGTCTGTCGAGGGATGCTGCAATGCTGCTGATCATAATCACGTCTCTGGTTTGCGCCGTGGCGGGCGCGGCCCTTGTCGCCGGTGGCGTCCAATTGCTGATGCTGGGCGGCAGCCCCTATTACCTGATCGCCGGCATCGTCTTCCTGCTGACGGCGGTGCTGCTCTTGCTGCGCAGGCGCGAGGTCCTGCCGCTCTATGGTCTGTTCACGCTGGGCTCGCTGGCCTGGGCGGTCTGGGAAGTCGGCTTCGACTGGTGGCAGCT
>JAATGD010000014.1 GCA_015654965.1 Hyphomicrobiales bacterium | reverse complement strand
GGGGGTGGCCAGAATGCCTGCATCGGGCTTCAACTTGATCAGTCCCTGCGCCTCAAGAACGCGCAGCGCACGGCCTTCGTTGGAGGGATCGTTCGGAATGCCGATGACGGCACCTTCCTTCAACTCATCAAGGCTCTTGACCTTGCGCGAATAAATGCCGATCGGCCAGACGGCGGTGTAACCGGCGACACTGATCTTGTAGCCATGCTGCTTGATCTGCGCATCCAGAAACGGCTTATGCTGGAAAGCATTGGCGTCGATTTCCTTGCGCTCCAAGGCTTCATTGGGCTGGTTATAGTCGTTGAAGACCACGCGTTCGATGATGAGGCCGCGCTTCTTGCCTTCTTCGGCGACGGCTTTCCAGACATCTTCATCCTCACCGCCCGTGATACCGACCTTGATGGTCTTGTCTTCGGCATGGCTCGGAGCTGCTGCAAAGCCGATGGTCAAGGCTGCGGCAGTGAAGAGAAGAGCCTTCAGGCCAGCGCGGCGGGTCAGCGAATAATGGGAAAGGACTGACGACATTTTTGTTTTCCTTGTTCAACGATTTGGAAAGATGGGGTTTGGAAAGCCGATCCCGGATGTGATCAATGAGATGATCTTTCTCCCCAGCCCTCCTTAATTCCGATCATTCCTGTTTGCAGGATAATAAACAAGGAAAATTTTTTCTCAAAATAGCATATCGACATAAGGAAAATTGCGTTCACATGAGGGTGAGTGGATTGCCGTTTCCATGCCGCAGGGCCGTGTTGCAGCCTATGGTTTTTGCGAGATAATCCGGGAAAATCATTTTTGAACGCGTCGCTATTTCTTCTGTTTCGCAAGCCCTTGCTGACGCATGTCGCTCAGCGACATTTTGGGCGATAGTGCTTCGGGGTCGATGCGAATTTCAATGAGTGCAGGCTTGCCGGATTGCTCGCAACGCTCAAATGCAGGCGCGAAATCATCCGTCTTCTCGACCGTCTCGCCATGCAGGCCATAGGCGCGGGCGAGGCTTGCAAAATCGGGATTGGCAAGTCCTGTTCCAGATACGCGCGCCGGATAAGTGCGCTCCTGATGCATGCGGATGGTGCCATACATGCCGTTATTGACCACGATGAAGATGGCGTTGGCACCATATTGTGCGGCGGTGGCGAGTTCCTGTCCGTTCATGAGAAAACAACCGTCACCGGCGAAAGCCACTACGGTTCTTTCGGGTGCGGTCAGTTTTGCGGCGACCGCTGCCGGAACGCCATAGCCCATCGAGCCATTGGTCGGCGCCAGCTGGCTGCGATAGGTGCGATACTGGTAAAAGCGGTGCGGCCATGCCGAATAATTGCCGGCGCCATTGGTGACGATGGCGTCGGAGGGCAGATGTGCGCGCAGCCATTGCATGATTTCGCCCATCTGGACAGGACCGGGAATTGTCGGCGTTTCGAGATTGTCGCGGTAATCGGCATTGGCGCTTTCGACCCATGCCTTGGCATGAGAGCTTGCAAGGGGCGGCAATTGCGCGGCCATGCGGGCAAAGGCGGGCATGCTGGCATTGATCGGCAGGTCCGCATGATAAACGCGGCCCAGTTCTTCCGCGCCGGGATGGATATGGATGAGTTTTTGCTTGGGCACCGGAATGCCGACCAGTTCATAGCCCTGCGTGGTCATTTCTCCGAGACGTGCACCGACCACCACCAGCAAATCCGAATCACGCACGCGTTGCGCCAGTCTGGGGCTGATCGATGTACCCATTTCACCCGCATAAAGCGGATGGGTATTGTCGAACATATCCTGACAGCGGAAGGATGCGGCGACGGGCAGGTTCATGTTTTCGGCGAATTTTTCGATGTCGCGCACGGCCTCGGCATTCCAGCCGCCACCACCGACGATCATCAGCGGACGTTCGGCTTTTTCGATCAAGCGCGCCATGTCATGGAGCTGTTCGCTGCCCGGATGGATTTCCACGGCCTTATAAGCAGGCGCATCGTCAATGGAAGCATGGGAGGTCAGCATGTCTTCGGGAAGCGCTATGACAACAGGGCCGGGGCGTCCATTGACTGCGCGATGAAAGGCTTGCGAAACAAGTTCGGGAATGCGCGCCGCATTGTCGATCTGCACGACCCATTTGGCCATCTGGCCGAACATGCGTCGGTAATCGATTTCCTGAAAGGCTTCGCGCTCGACCTGATCGCTCGCCACCTGTCCGATGAACAGGAGCATCGGCGTTGAATCCTGAAAGGCAGTATGCACGCCGATAGAGGCATTGGTTGCGCCCGGCCCGCGGGTGACGAAACAGATGCCCGGCTTGCCGGTCAGCTTGCCATAAGCATCCGCCATATAGGAAGCGCCGCCTTCCTGACGACAGACGATCAGGTCGATTTCGTCCTGCACGTCGTGAAAAGCGTCGAGGGCTGCGAGATAGCTTTCGCCGGGAACACAGAAAACCCGCTCGACACCGTGAATGCGCAAGGCATCCACCAGAATCTGGCCACCGCTGCGCGAATTGGATTTGCTTGTCATCGGGGCGGATTCTCCCATATCAGTCTGTTTATCATCTTGATATCGTGACTATATGCATAAAGCCATGGGTCACGCATAATGACCAAATCAGATGATCTTATGTGGTATGGGTATTGCGGTGGCCGGGAGAGGCCCAAGACCGCGCCGGGCATAATCCGGCGCGGTTTGTCTTATGCTTAAATTGCTGTACGGCGGGCGTGGTCGAGATAAATCTCCCGCAGACGTTGCGCGACCGGACCGGGCTTACCGTCACCGATGGCCTTGTCATCAATGACGGTGATGGGGGCAACGAAATTACCGGCGCTGGTCATGAAGGCTTCTTTGGCCGCATAGGCTTCTTCAATAGTGAAGGGGCGCTCTTTCAGTTTCAAATCCGATTGCGCAATCAGATGCAACAGCGATTGCCGTGTGCAGCCGGGCAGGATGGAATTGCTGTTGGGGCGGGTGACCACCACATTGTCCTTCGTGACGATATAGGCGCTGGAGGACGCGCCTTCCGTCACAAAGCCATCTTCGATCAGCCATGCTTCGTCGCAACCGGCATTTTTGGCGATTTCCTTGGCCAGCGCCTGTGGCAGCAGGCAGACGGTCTTGATGTCGCGGCGCTTCCAGCGCAGATCTGGCAGTGAAAGGATTCGCTTTCCGTCATCAACACCCGGTTTATGGATCAAGGATTTGGCCTGCGTGAACAGCACGATGGAAGGTTTTATATCTTTCGCTGCGATGAAGTCGCGGTCGCGACCGTCGCCACGGGTGATCTGGAGATAAATCACACCTTCGACCAGATTGTTGCGATGGATCAACTCGCGCTCAATGGCGATGATTTCGTCTTCGTTCAATGGCATGGAAATGCCGATTTCGCCAGTGGAGCGGCGCAGGCGCGCCATATGCGACGGGCTGTCGATCAGTTTACTTTCGAGGACGGCGGTCACTTCGTAAATACCGTCGCCGAAAAGAAAACCCCGGTCGAAGATGGAAATGCGCGCATCGCGCGCGGCAAGATACGCGCCATTGACATAGACAATACGGTTTTCAAGGTCTTCTGCTGAAACGGCCATAGGGAAACAATCCTGAAATGAGAAAGGCTGCGATGATAGCGCAGCACTTCTTATTCTTTCGTTTCAGTCGTTTCCAGCAAAACAATAAAAAAGCCGCCGCAGAAAATGCGGCGGCAAGCGGCAGCCCGAAACGGGGGCGGTCAGGCTGCGCGTTTAAGCGCGTCACCAAGAACCGATACGATTGTGTCGATCTGTTCTTTTTCGATGATCAGGGGTGGTGAAAGGGCAATGACATCGCCGGTGACGCGGATCAGCAATCCCTTTTTGAAGCAGTCGACGAAAATATCGTAAGCACGCGCGCCTGGCGCAGCTTCACGCGACGAAAGCTCTATGGCCCCGACAAGGCCGAGATTGCGGATATCGATGACATTCGGCGCATCTTTGAGCGAATGCAATGCCTCCTGCCAGTGATCGGCAAGTGCTGCGCCACGAGTCAGCAGACTTTCTTCGGCATAGATTTCCAGCGTCGCAAGGCCTGCGGCGGATGCGACCGGGTGGCCGGAATAGGTATAGCCGTGGAACAGTTCAATGGCGTTTTCAGGTCCGGTCATCAGGCTGTCATGGACCTTGCGGCTGGCAAAAACCGCACCCATCGGGATTGCGCCATTGGTGATGCCCTTGGCGGTGGTGACGAGATCGGGCACGACGCCGAAATAATCGGTCGCGAACGGCGTGCCGAGGCGGCCAAAGCCGGTGATGACTTCATCGAAGATCAGCAGGATGCCATGCTTGTCGGCGGTGGCGCGCAGCTTTTCCAGATAGCCCTTGGGCGGCAGGACGACACCTGCCGAGCCGGACATGGGTTCGACAATGAGTGCTGCGATCTTTTCGGCGCCATGCAATTGCACGAGGCGCTCGAAATCATCTGCGAGTTCAATGCCATGCGCGGGCAGGCCCTTGGTAAAGGCGTTGCGCTCGATATCGAGCGTGTGGCGCAGATGATCGGCGGGGATTTGCGGAAAGACGCGACGATTGTTGACGAGGCCACCCACGGAAATGCCGCCAAAGCCAACGCCATGATAGCCTTTTTCACGGCCCAGAACCATGGTGCGGGTGCCCTGACCGATGGCGCGCTGGTAAGCGATGGCGATTTTCAGCGCCGTATCAACCGACTCCGAGCCGGAATTGGTGAAAAAGACGCGATCAAGTTTTGCGTCCGGTCCACCCGGCGCGATGGCGGCAAGCTTTTCGGCAAAATCAAATGCAATATTATGCCCCATCTGGAAGGTGGGCGCGAAGTCGAGTGTCGAAATCTGGCGCTCGACCGCTTCGGTGATCTTTTTGCGGCCATGACCGGCATTGCAGCACCACAGACCCGCCGTTCCATCGAGAACCTGATTGCCGTCGACATCGGTGTAATACATGCCGGATGCCGATGCGAGCAGACGGGGGGCGGCCTTGAATTGCCGGTTTGCGGTAAACGGCATCCAGAAATTATCGAGGCTGGGCGTATTGGTTTTGTTGAGCATGGAAATTCCCTCTTTTCATGTAGGAAGTCATGCTTTTCTCAAGGCAACAAGTCCTTTTCTTTTATATTTTAAGCCATTGAAAATATGTAATTAATAATCAAAAATTATGCTATATCAAACAGCATAAACACAAGGGGATGATGATGAGCATCGATATCGGCGGAAGGTTACGCTATGTGCGGCTGCGTCAGAAACTGTCGCAACGCGAACTTGCCAAAAGGGCAGGGGTGACAAACTCCACCATATCGCTGATCGAGGCCAATCAGACCAATCCGTCCGTGGGCGCGCTCAAGCGCATTCTCGATGGTATTCCTATTGGCATGGCCGAGTTTTTCGCACTCGAACCGGATGCGCCGCATAAGGTATTCTATCAGGCGGACGAACTTGTGGAAATCGGCAAGGGACCGATTTCCTACCGTCAGGTCGGCGATCATCTTTTTGCGCGCGCGTTGCAGATGTTGAAGGAACGCTATGAGCCGGGCGCGGATACCGGCAAGGTCATGCTCACCCATGAGGGCGAGGAGGGCGGCATTGTGATCTCGGGGCGCATCGAGGTCACTGTCGGAGCCGAGCGGCGCATTCTGGGACCGGGAGATGCCTATTATTTCTCATCGAAACTGCCCCACCGCTTTCGCTGTGTGGGGCCGGTGCCGTGCGAGGTCGTCAGCGCCTGTACGCCGCCAAGCTTCTGATGGTTTTAATTGTAACGTGAAATGCCAAGATCGGCGGATTCGATATCCGGCTTGTTGCCGGAAATGAGATCGGCCAGAAGTTTTCCTGAACCGCAACTCATGGTCCAGCCGAGTGTGCCGTGACCTGAATTGATGAACACGTTGTTATAACGTGTCGCGCCGATGATCGGCGTTGAATCCGGTGTCATGGGGCGCAGGCCTGACCAGAAAGTTGCAGCCTTGAGGTCCCCGCCGGGGAAAAGGTCTGTGACCGACAGATCAAGCGTCGCGCGTCGCGCATCGGGCAGGTTTTTCGTAAAGCCTGATACTTCCGCCATACCGCCAACGCGGATGCGGTCGCCAAGCCGTGTGATAGCGATCTTGTAGCTTTCGTCCAGCACGGTGGAAACTGGCGCACGCGCCTCATCGATGATGGGGGCTGTGATCGAATAGCCTTTGACCGGATAGATCGGCGCGTTAAGGCCAAGCGATTTGACGAGAGCAGGCGTGTAGCTTCCGAGTGCCACGACATAGCGATCAGCCGTCAAAATGCCTTCGGATGTTTCCACGCCGGATACCGCGCCCCCGGACAACAGTAGCGACTTGATATCGACGCCAAAGCGGAAGTTGACGCCAAGCCCTTCGGCGATTTTTGCAAGCGCATTGGTGAATTTAAAACAGTCGCCGGTTTCATCATGCGGCAGGCGCAGCCCGCCGACGAACTTGTTCTTGGCATGCGCAAGCGCAGGTTCGATTTTTGTGCAATCATCGCGGTCGAGGACCTCGAAAGGCACGCCATCCTGCCGCAGAACCTCAATATCCTTGCCGATGCCATCAAGCTGATACTGCTCGCGGAAAAGCTGCAATGTGCCTTGCATGCGCTGGTCATAGTCGATGCCGGTATCATTGCGGAGCGCGATCAGGCAGTCGCGGCTATATTCGGCCACGCGCACCATGCGGCTTTTGTTGATCTTGTAGCGGCCTTCGGTACAATTGGCCAGCATCTGCAAAAGCCAGCCATATTGTTTGGGGTCTGTGGTCAGGCGCAAAACCAGCGGGGCATGTTTCTGGAACATCCATTTTGCTGCCTTCAATGGCACGCCGGGGGCAGCCCAGGGCGAGGCATAGCCGGGCGAAACCTGTCCGGCATTGGCGAAACTGGTTTCCAGCGCCGGGCCTTCCTCGCGATCGACAACGGTCACTTCATGACCGAGTTTGGCCAGATAATATGCGGTTGTAACGCCGACGACGCCGCTGCCCAATACGATGATCTTCATGTTCGCCTCTTGATTATTTATTCTGTTCGGGTTGCGCGGGATCGACATAGACACGGGCATAACGATTGCCGAGCGCGGTCAGGATTTCGTATGGAATAGTGTCGCAGTCCCGCGCCACATCTTCGAGCCGCTGATGCGGACCGATCAGTTCGACAAGACTGCCGAGCCGGAGCGTGTTTTCGGGCAGTGCGCTGACATCGAGCGTGATGGAATCCATCGAAACGCGTCCGACGATGGGAAGGCGGGTATCGCCGAAATAGGCCGACCCTTTGTTGCCAAGACTGCGGAACCAGCCATCGGCATAGCCGACCGCGATCGTGGCGATACGCATCGGGCCTTGGGCGATATAGGTGCCGCCATAGCCGATGGCTGCACCCTTATCGACGTCGCGCACCTGAATGACACGTGCGGACAGGGTGAGAACGGGTTTTATCGGGGCAGGGCCTACGCCATAAAGCGCTACACCGGGGCGGGCGAGGTCGAAGTGGTAGGATTTATCGAGAAAGCTGCCGCCGGAATTCGCGAAAGCCACGGGCAGTTTCGGCAGGCGTGCCAATGCCGCGCGCATGGCGGCAAGCTGGGCCGCATTGGCCGGATTTTCCGGCTCATCCCCGCTTGCCAGATGGCTGATGATGAAACGCACATCGATAGAATCGAGCAGCGAGAAATCATTGGTCAGGCCATCGAGTTCCGTGGCTGATAGGCCGAGGCGTGACATGCCGGTATCGACCTGCAAAAGCGCGGGCAGTTTTGTGCCGAGCTTCGTGCCAAGTCTGGCCCAGTTTTCAACCTGTTCAAGCGAATTGAGAACCGGCACGATGTTTTCGCATGCGCAAGCGCTTTCCGTGCCGGGCTGAAGGCCGTTCAGGATATAAAGTGTGGCGTCGGGCTTGAGAACGGGTTTGAGCGCGATGGCTTCGCCCAGATGCGCGACGAAAAAATCGCGGCATCCGGCCTCGTAAAAAGCAGGCGCCACGCGGTGTGCGCCCAGACCATAGGCGTCGGCCTTCACAACGGCGGCCGTGCGTGTAGGCGCGATACGGTGGGCTATGATCGTATAATTATGCCGCAGGGCCGCAAGATTGACAGTCAGGATGCCACCGGCTGCGAGATCGCTTTGATCTTGAGAAAAATGCATCGACATATCAGCCCATTCATAGCGCTATCTGATCAACAGAGACAGTCCGCATTTTTGGGACCAATTGCATCATGTTAGTCGAAGACTATTCGAATATCTTTGCTATTTATCGCAGATTATGTGAATTTAAGCATGTCTTTCGCATTTTTCAGCTTTTGGTTCGAAGATTATATGGCAACGCTCGACAATATAGACCGCAATATCATCCGCTGCCTGCGCCGTGACGGGCGTATGACCAACAGTCAGCTTGCCGTGGAAGTCGGGCTTTCGCAATCAGCCTGTTTGCGTCGCGTGCAGATATTGGAAGCGGATGGCATTATTCGGGGCTATACGGCGATTGTCGGCTCGTCCGATGGTGACGAGCGGCTGGTGGCCATCGTGCGTATCACGCTTGACCGGCAGACAGAAGAATATCTCAACCGTTTTGAGGAAGCGGTGCGGCGACACCCGGAAGTGCGCGAATGCTATCTGATGACTGGGGACGCGGATTATATCCTGCGGGTTGAAGCAGAGAATGCAGCGGCCTACGAGATCATCCATAAAGAAATCCTCTCACGCCTGCCGGGGGTGGCGCGCATTCATTCCAGTTTCGCGATCCGTACCGTGCTGTTGTCGAAAGCGCCGTCATCGCGTTCTGGATAAAGAAAAGCCCGGTTAAATCCGGGCTTTTGCAATGTCAGAAATTGGCTGAATGAATGATCGAGCCGTCGATATCTTCGATATCACGCTTGCCGCACAGCGCCATGGTGATGTCGAGTTCCTTACGGATGATTTCGAGCGAAAGCGTCACGCCTTCTTTGCCCATGGCACCAAGACCATAGAGGAAGGGGCGACCAATATAGACGCCTTTTGCGCCAAGGGCACGGGCTTTCAATACATCCTGACCGGAGCGGATGCCGCCGTCAAAATGCACTTCGATCTGGTCGCCAACCGCATCCACAATGGGTTTGAGCATGGAAATCGACGATGGTGCGCCGTCAAGCTGGCGTCCGCCATGGTTGGAGACGATAATGGCATCCGCACCCGTCTTGGCCGCCATCCTGGCGTCTTCCTCATCGAGAATACCCTTGAGGATCAGCTTGCCACCCCATTGCTCCTTGATCCAGGCGACATCGTTCCAGTTGAGTTGTGGATCGAACTGTTCCGCCGTCCATGAGGACAGCGAAGAGAGGTCCGTCACATTTTTGGCGTGACCGGCGATGTTGCGGAACGTGCGGCGCTGGGTGCCGAGCATGCCAAGACACCAGGCCGGGCGCGTCGCCATCTGCCAGATATGTTTGGGCGTGAATTTCGGCGGGGCAGACAGACCGTTGCGCAGGTCCTTGTGGCGCTGGCCGAGGATTTGCAGGTCGAGAGTGAGCACGAGCGCCGAGCAACCGGCTGCCTTGGCGCGACCGATCAGGTTCTTGATGAAGTCGCGATCCTTCATCACATAAAGCTGGAACCAGAACGGCTTTTTCGTCACCGAAGCAACGTCCTCGATAGAGCAGATGCTCATGGTCGAGAGCGTGAAAGGCACGCCAAAGGCTTCGGCGGCGTGTGCGGCCAGCATCTCACCGTCAGCATGCTGCATGCCCGTGAGGCCGGTGGGAGCAAGCGCCACCGGCATGGAGACGTTTTCGCCAATCATCGTGGATGCGAGCGAACGATTGGTCATGTCGACAAGAATACGCTGGCGCAACTTGATCTTTGCGAAATCGCTTTCATTGTTGCGATAGGTCGATTCCGTCCACGCGCCCGAATCCGCATAATCGAAAAACATTTTCGGCACACGACGCTTTGCCAACCGCTTCAGATCGGCGATTTCAACGACTTTCGACATGTCTCCCACCCTGTATGGTCAGTTTTCTTTACCAATCGCATGAAGCAACATGCGCCCGAAATCAAGCAGAAAGCGACGAAGTCACGTGCTCTTGTCGTAAATTGAAGGGCGATATGATTTCTCTTATGATAGAAAGATTGTTCCGTATCCCCGGTAGGGCCATGGGATATAGAAGTGGATTTTGATATGGATAAGAGTTCCAAAGCCGGTTTCATCGGCAGGAAATCGCGCGCCGCTGGTGGTTGGGGTGCATTGAAAAGCTGCGGCAAGCAATTGCTGGCTAGTGGCGCGCCCTTGTCGGGTGCGCGCACGCTTTTAAAAGCCAATCAGCCGGACGGGTTTGATTGTCCCGGTTGCGCGTGGGGCGATCCGGAGCATGGTTCTTCGTTCGAGTTTTGCGAAAACGGCGTGAAAGCAGTGGCATGGGAGGCGACCGACCGGCGCACAACGCCTGCATTTTTCACGGAACATACGGTGTCGCAACTGCGTGGCTGGACGGATTACGATCTGGAACATACCGGCAGGCTTACCCATCCGCTGCGCTATAATGCGGCAAGCGATAAATACGAGGCCATTGAATGGGACGAGGCTTTTACCGCGATTGGCGGTATTCTCAAAAATTTTGATACGCCTGATCGGGTCGAGTTCTACACATCGGGCCGGGCGTCGAATGAAGCGGCTTTTCTCTATCAGCTTTTCGTGCGCGCCTATGGCACCAATAATTTCCCTGATTGCTCCAATATATGCCACGAGGCGAGTGGTGTCGCGCTCAAACAAGCCATCGGTGTAGGCAAGGGGACGGTACTTCTGGAGGATTTCGAGAAAGCCGACGCGATTTTTGTCGTCGGACAGAATCCGGGCACCAATCATCCGCGCATGCTGGCCGATCTGCGCCGTGCCGCTGAACGGGGCGCGCGCATTGTCGTCTTTAATCCGGTGCGCGAGCGCGGGCTGGAACGGTTTTCCGATCCGCAGGACAAGCTCGAAATGCTGCATGGTGGCAGCGAGGCCATCGCGAGCGATTATTTCCAGCCGCGCCTTGGTGGCGATCTGGCGGCGTTTCGCGGTATGGCGAAAGCGGTGTTCGTCGCTGACGATGCGGCGCTTGCCGCAGGGCAGCCTTCCATTCTCGACCGGGAATTTCTCGCGCAGCATACCGCTGACGTGCAAGCCTATCGCGCGGCAGTGAATGCGACCACGTGGAGGGAAATCGAGGATCAGTCCGGCCTTGCGCAAGCAGAGTTGGAACGTGCGGCGCAGATTTTCATGCAGTCCGAGCGGGTCATCTGCACCTGGGCGATGGGCATCACGCAGCATCGTCATTCGGTGATCACCATCCGTGAGATGACCAATTTCATGCTGTTGCGTGGCAATATCGGCCGACCCGGAGCGGGGCTTTGCCCGGTGCGCGGTCATTCCAATGTGCAGGGCGACCGGACGGTCGGCATCAATGAGCGCGCGCCTGCGGCGTTTCTCGATGCGCTGGAAAAGGAGTTCGGTTTCGACGTACCACGCGAGCCGGGCCATAATGTATTGGGTGCCATTGGTGCCATGCTGGATGGGTCGGCAAAAGCCTTTATCGGGCTTGGTGGCAATTTTGCCCGCGCCACACCCGAGAGTCCGATGATTGCCAAAGCGCTGTCGAACCAGCGTCTGACGGTCCATATCGCAACAAAACTCAATCATTCACACCTGCTGCCCGGACAGGATTCCTTCATCCTGCCGTGCCTTTGGCGTACCGAGATCGATCTGAATTCGAGAGGGCTGGCGCAGATCGTGACGGTGGAGGATTCCATGAGCATGGTGCATGGCTCTGGCGGCATCAACCCGCCTGCGTCACCACACTTGCGCTCGGAAGTGGCGATCATTGCCGGAATGGCGCAGGCCACTTTGGGACCAAAGCCGGTCGATTGGCTGGAACTGGCGGATGATTACGACCGTATCCGTGAGCGTATTGCACGCGTGTTGCCGGATTTCCATGATTTCAATACCCGCGTTCGGGTGCCGCGCGGCTTTCACTTGCGCAATACGGCGCGGGAACGCGAATGGGACACCGACAAGGGCAAGGCGAGCTTCTGGGCGGGCGCG
Organism: Hyphomicrobiales bacterium; assembly: GCA_015654965.1. Classification (GTDB taxonomy): domain Bacteria; phylum Pseudomonadota; class Alphaproteobacteria; order Rhizobiales; family Rhizobiaceae; genus Brucella. The sequence goes on along the minus strand of JAATGD010000014.1, from coordinate 1,694 downwards.
CTGCCGGAAGCCATCGAGCATCAGGAGGCGCGGGGCAGGCCGGGGTGCTATGTGCTGCAGACGTTTCGCAGCCATGACCAGTACAATACGACCATCTATGGCATGGATGACCGTTATCGCGGTGTTTATGGCGAACGGCAGGTCGTGTTCATAAACCCCGCGGACATGCAGGAACTGGGTGTGGAAGCCGGTGACAGGGCCGATCTTGTCGGTGAATTTGACGATGGCGTGGAGCGGGTGGCACGCGACTTCCGTTTTGTGCCCTATGATATTCCACGTGGCTGCGTTGCCGGTTACTACCCGGAGATGAATGTTCTGGTACCTTTGGGCAGTGCGGGCGATGAAAGCTATACCCCGACCTCCAAATCGGTCATTGTTTCTTTCCGCTTGCAACGCGCATCGGTTGCCGCCTGATGGATGAAATGGCGGCTGAATATATGGCGCTGGTCGAGGCGCTGATGGCGGCATCAGATAGGCTGTCGCCATTCGGGGCAGGAATTCTGGCCGCGCTTCAGCTTGATATTGCCTCCGACAGCCGGACGTTTGCCCGCCTTCTGGGTGTGGCCCATGCTCTGGTGCTGCGTGAGGTGAATATCATTGGAGCCGATGGCGGTTCTATTCGCATTTTGAAACGCGATCCGCGCACCCAGCGTACCCGTTATGAACTCTCACCTGCAGGCAAGCGCCTTATCGATGACGTGCAAGGCTAAGCGTCCGTCATAAAATCTTCGCTTGCCATTGGTACTAATGTGGTTCTATAATACCATATATGAATAGAACCACATTGGTCATATCCATTTTAGAGCGTGGGTTGCACGATTCCGAGCGCACGGGACCGCTTTACCGCAATCTTGCGCGTATCCTCGCGGAACTGATCGAGGAAGGGAAACTTGCGCCAGCCGTGGGCCTGCCGCCCGAGCGCGATCTTGCGGAAGATCTGGGGCTGGGCCGCATTACCGTGCGCAACGCCTATAAGGAACTGCTGACGCAGGGGGTGGTGGAATCGCGCCGGGGTAGCGGCACATTTGTTGCCGAGCGTCCATCACGCATCAGCCAGTCTTTGTGGCGGTTGACCTCGTTTTCCGAGGATATGCTTTCGCGTGGCAAGGAGCCGGGGGCGCGCATCATCAACAACCGCATCGATCACCCGTCGCCGGATGAGGCGTTCCGGCTCGGGATTGGTGTCGAGACGCCGATTATGCGGCTCGACCGTCTGCGTCTTGCTGACGGTGTGCCGATGGCTTTTGAGCGCGCCGTGGTGCCGCGTCATTATCTGGATGAGGACCGGGTTGAGGAAGCCTCGCTTTATGGCGCACTGACCCGACGCGGATACAAGCCGGTGCGTGCCTTGCAACGACTGACGGCCGTGACACTCGATCCGGGTACGACGCAATTGCTCGGGGTGCATCGCAATGCCCCGGCACTCTTGATCGAGCGCGTCTCGCATCTCGAAGATGACCGTATCGTTGAATATACCCGCTCGCATTATCGCGCCGATGCCTATGATTTCGTCGCCGAGTTGAAGATTGGAGAATGAAATGAGTGCTGCTTCTTCGCTGATGTTGCAGGAAACCGAGCAATCGCCAGCAGTTGTTGCCGATCTGCTGCAAAAGGAAGCCGGAACCTTTGCTGAGATCGCCAAGATCTTTGCAAAAAACAGCCCGAGGGTGATCACCACGGCGGCACGCGGCTCC
>JAATGD010000067.1 GCA_015654965.1 Hyphomicrobiales bacterium | reverse complement strand
GGCGCTGGCCGCCGGAAAGCGTGAGGCGACCATCGCCGACCGGCGTATCATAACCAAGCGGCATGCGCCCGATCATTTCATGCACATCGGCAAGGCGGGCAGCTTCGAGCACACGATGCGGATCGCTGTCGCCCATGCGCGCAATATTGTCCTTGATGGTGCCGTCCAGTAGAGAAACCGATTGCGGCAGGTAGCCGGCGATTTCCCCGAACGAGCCGCGTTCCCACAGATAGACATTGTTGCCATCGAGAAACACGCCGCCGGAGGTGGGTTTGGTGATACCGATCAGGAGCCGCGCCAGCGTTGATTTACCGGCGGCTGACGGCCCGACAATGCCCAGAACCTCGCCGGGGGATAGCGAGAAGGAGATGCCCTTGATGATCGGCACATCGACGCCGGGGGCGGCATAGATCAGTTTGTCAATCACCAGATCGCCATTGGGGCGTGGGGTCGGCATGGTCTGGCGCACGGCGAGATTTTCCGACAGCAGCGACTGCACACGCTGCCAGCTTGCGATGGCGCTGACCCATTGCCGCCAGTTTTCGACAATGCGGTCGAAAGGCATCAGGAGGCGGCCAATAATGATGGAGGTGGCGATCATGGCGCCTGCGGTGATTTCCTGCTGCATGGCCAGAAGCGTTCCGGCGCCGAGCGCACAGATCTGGATGATGAAGCGGGCGGTGCGGGCAATGGAGGTCATGGCGCGTGCGCGGGTGCCGCCGAGGTCGAGTGCCTCAAGCGCGCTCAATTGCAGTGCGCGCCAGCGCCGCGCAAGGGCGGGCAACATGCCCATGGCTTCGATTACCTCGGCATGGCGCAGGGTGCTGCCGATTTTCGCCACGGCTTCCACATTGGCCTGATTGGCTTCCTGAATAAGATTGCGGGTCAATATATCGGTGAGGACGCCACAGGCGACCAGAATGACTACGGCCACAAGGCCGATCACACCGAGCATCGGATGCACCAGAAACAGCACGCCGAGAAAGATCGGCGACCATGCCGCATCCAACGGCGCGTTGATGGCGGGTGAGGTGAGGAAGCTGCGTAATTCGGTCAGATCACGCAGGCTTTGGGTGGCTTTGGGCAGGCCCTGATTGACGGAAGCCTGAACAGCTGCGGTCAGCACGGCAAGATTAAGCCGGCGTACCAATGCGGTGCCCATGGCCTGGAAGGAAAGCGCACGAATGAATTCGAGTACGCCGAAGACCAGCATGGCGCCGATGGCGAGAATCGTCAGCATGGTGAGCGTGTCCATGCTGCGGCTGTTCAACACCCTATCATGTACCTGCAACATATAGAGGGGTACCGTGAGTTGCAGAAGGTTGATGCAGAAGCTCAAGAGAACCGCATAAAGCAGGCCGGACAAAAACACCCGTCGCGCCTTGTAAATCAGGCTTTTGGGTGTGATCCCAATTTCATGCCCATTTTTTTTATGGATGGCGCTCTTGCCATTTTGATCGTTTTGGCCAGTATCATTCATACGCTATCTGCCTCGGAATGGTCACAGGTGGCGGTTATCCCTTATACGAGTCACGTGCCTGTCAGTATTATTAAAGTAATACCGTCTAGAATGTGACATAAAAGAGTCTTTACGGCGGGGAAATGCAAAAGGAGCAAGAAAACATAGTTGGAAATTTCTTCAAAATTTGAAGTAAAATTTAATATGGAGAGTGTATAGATGCAAAAACTTCTGCACGAGGGAGTGGAAGTCGAGACATCAATCGACGGCTTTCCAGCCGTTGATTTTCCTGAAGTTACCGCCGAAAAACAGGAACACAGACATCCGGTGCATACCGTCGTGATTACGCATTTTGAACTTGCCCGGATGATCGAGCGCGTCAATCGCCGCTTTGTCAGTCTTCTCAAGACGGAGCTGACAAAGCTGGGCGTGGAAGATATCGGCCCGGCACAGACGCTTGTGCTGATGGCGATTGGCGATGTCGAGTTGACTGTGGGTGAATTGCTGGATCGCGGGCATTATGTCGGGTCCAATATTTCCTATTATTTGAAACAGCTGACCGACGGCGGCTATGTCGATCGCGTGGCTTCGCAAAGAGACAAGCGATCCGCGCGTATTCGACTGACAGAGAAGGGGGAGCGCCTGTGCGCGAACCTGAGAAATGCGAGCAGGACCTATCATGGTATCCTTGCCCGCGACGATGACGACCTGCGCAATCTGGAGATCGCATATCAGACCCTGCACAAGCTGGAACTGGTATGGGGCAATGCCGCACGCTATGGCATTTGATGGTTCGGGACGATTATTTTCCGAATTTGAAACACGATTTGTGACATGCATATAAGTTTTGTGCACAGGCGTGGATTCGGTCAGTTTGCCGCTTTGGCCCATCATCTGGCTGAAAGCGGACATGATGTCAGCCTGATCTGCGAGACAGTGGACCGTCGCCTCCCTGCGGTCCGCATACTTCGCCATAGGGTTGAAACCGCCCCTCGCATCAAGGGTGCGATGGCGCGGTATCTTGAAGTGCCCGATCACCACACGCGTATCGGCTATCGTGTCGCCGAAACGCTGGAATCGATGGCGCGGCAAGGTCAAAAGCCGGATATGATTTTTGGCCATATCGGGTGGGGCAGCATGATGTTCGTCAAGGACGTGCTGCCCGCAACGCCCGCGCTCGGCTATTGCGAATTCTTCTATCGCGCGCGCGGCGCCGATGTCGGCTTTGCGCCCGACGATACGCCGGATATCGAAACGCGCAAACGGTTGCGGCTACGCAACATGGCGCAGCTTCTGACATTTGAAAGCCTCGATGGCGGCATCAGCCCCACCCACTGGCAGAAAAGCCTTTATCCGGCGGCGATCCGCAATCGCATCGCCGTGGTGCATGAGGGGGTGGATACCAAAATTTTCTATCCCGATCGCCATGCGACGCTGACGCTGCCGGACGGGCGGGTTCTCAAAGCGGGAGAGACGAAGGTCATCACCTTCGTCTCACGCGATCTCGAACCCTATCGCGGTTTTCCGCAGGCGCTGGAAGCCGCCGCAAAAGTTATCCGGCAAAACAATGATGCGATTTTCGTTTTCGTCGGCGGCGATGGCGTGAGCTACGGCACGCCCCCTCCGGGGGGCGGTTCGTGGCGCGAACATCTGCTCAAAACCATGCAATTGCCAGCCGACCGCGTGGTCTTCACCGGGCCTGTTTCCCATGCGACCTTGCGAAAACTCTACCAGATTTCCACGGCGCATATCTATCTCACTTATCCCTTCGTGCTGTCATGGTCGGTGGTGGAAGCCATGGCCTGCGGCGCGTTGATCGTGGGGTCCGACACGCCCCCCGTTCGCGAGGTCATCCGTTCGGGGCAAAACGGCCTGCTGGTGCCGTTTTACGACACCGATGCCTTGGCGCAAACGCTTCTCAACGTGTTGAAAGCGCCCGATGCCTGTCTGCCGATGCGCGCGGCCGCACGGCGAACGGTGGAAAAACGCTTTCGGATGACGGAATGTTTACAGCGGCAAAAAACCTTGATCGAAGCGGTTCTGCATGGTCGATAAGGGCCGATGAGAGATATGTGGCAATAATTTGGCGAACAATTCATCAATCTGCAATATAAAATCCCACATTTCTGCATAGTTGCGCATATTATTGAATATATCGGCATATTGTTTCAAATTTTGAATTAATAACCGAGCAAATATTCGCAATATTATCATATAGTTGATGCCATATGTCTGTTGACAATACATGGTCTGTATTTTCTCATTGTCGCACAGGCCGAACCTCCCAATCGGCCCCCACATGATGGACGGCTATGTTGAGCACACCACTTCCTGCGATCTCCGGGCGCAAGACCCGTCGCTATGCCATTGCTTCGATGCGTGATCGCGAAGCGCTGGAAACCACGCCTCTGGGCGATGCGACCACTTATCTCGAAGGCGACAGCAAACGGCTGCGTCTGGCCAATTCCTTTCCGCTTGTTGCGGTCGCGGCGTCCGAGGAGGGGGCTGCGGAACTCGATACTATACTCCAGCAGCTTTACCGCATGCGCACCATACCGGAACTTCCCGTTATCAGAATCGATCAGGCAAGCCCGGACACCGTGCCTTTGCTCGTGGCGCAACTGCTTGAAAAAAGCCTCGACCGTCTGGCCTCGCATGTCAGCAAGGTGCATACGGAACTGGCCATGCTTAGGCGCGAGCGCGAGACGATGTTCGAGAATTATCGCGCCATCGAAGATGCCTTTCATGCCCGCAACTGGGATTCATCAGTCGAGATTTTTGCCCATGCGCCGCTTGTCGATCCCAAGGACGAAGGTTTTGCGCGTATCTTGCGCGAATCGGAAATCGAGCAGCTTTTCCCGGTTTCAAGCTATGCGGTATCGGGTTTCGCGCTGCATTTCCGCGATCTGCCCGCCAACCATAATGGACAGTTGATCGTAACCCTTGATTATCTCGAAAATGGCGAGGGCATTGCCGAATGGCTGGTGCCTTACAGCGAATTGAAAGCGGAATGGAATTTCTTCTCCCTGCCCAAGGGCTGCGACGGCAGCCACCGCACGCTGCGGCTGCGCATATCGGCAACGGGTGGCGTGCCGCCGGAACTCTCGCTGGGCAATGTGATCGCCAATGAGCGCTATGCGGCGCGCGCGCGCATTCCGCATGGTGATCTCGACATGCGCCCGCTGGCGCTGCGCATCTTCACCGGCCTTCCGGGCGTGCGGCCCGCGTCGCTGCCCAATTCAATCGTGCCAACGGCGCTGATCAATGGCCGCAAGGTCGATGATTACCGCCTGCCGGTCGAACTGTTGCGCAATGTGGCCAATGTTTCCGTCACGCCCCTGACGCCCGATTTCCCGACCGTGCGCTTTCTCGAACATGAGGACGCCATCGGCTGTCATCCGCTGGAAGAGGGGATCACGGCGGCAGCCATCCGCCGCGTGATCGCGCCCGGCACGGTGCGTATTTCGGCGCGCGCCGTCATCGATCACCCGGAAGGCCAGCCCTGTGCGGTCGGCCTGCTTGCGGTCAATCTGGGCGCCAATATCGAGGAAGAGATCGCGGCAATCGCCAGTCTCGACCGCCGCCGGGCGCAGGTTTTGTTCAGCGGCTGGTCGGAAGCCGCCCCCGGTCGTCCGGTCGATATCAATTTCATGCTGGAAAAACCCATCGACCGCACCATGGATCTAGTTGTGCTGAGCAAGGCCGCAGCCGAATCCGTCGATTTCTCATGGCTGAAAGTCTTCAATTTCCGCCTCGTCAAACATGTAGAGGCGCGTGTCGTTGAGCCGGGAACCCCACAGCCGAGAGCCGCGCAGCCGAGAGCCAAAGAGGCTGCCAATGTACGATAGATCGCAGGATTTGATCGTCGTTGCCATGCCGCTTTATTGTCATGCGGCGCTGGCGCTGGAAGCATTGGAGACTATTCTTGCCTCGCAGACGGTTTTCAATACGCAGATCGTGGTTTCGGTCGATGGCGATCCGCGCAAGGAAGTGTTCGACAGTCTCACGCTTTATGCGGCAGCGCACCCGGAAATCCATGTGATCTTTGGCGAGAATGCAGGGCCGGGCGGAGCGCGCAATCGCGCCATCGATTACATTCTTGAGGAAATGCCGGAAGTAGCCGCGGTCTATTTTGTCGATGCCGACAATCGCGTGCAGCCGCACACCATCGACACGCTCTATCGCAAGCTGATTTCGAGCGATGCGGGATGGGTCTATACCAATATCGACACGTTTTCGGTCAACTGGCGCGCCCATTATGGCGACAGCTATTCGCGGCTTATTCACTGCATCACCGACAATATCTGCGATACCGGCTCGATGATTTCCGCTGAAGTGTTCCGCAGCGGCGTGCGCTTTGACGATGATCGCCAGAACGGGTTCGAGGACTGGGAATTCTGGCTCTCTGCCATCGAGGCGGGGTTCGTCGGCACGCCGTGCCACGATACCGGGTTTGAATATCGCCTGCGCGCCGAAAGCCGTTTCAAGGAAGCCAATCGCGACCGTTCCGGTTCGATCAGCTTTTTGCGAAAACGCCACAAGGCGCTGTTCCGCCGCCCGACCCTTGTCGGCTTCGAGCATGAGGAAGCGCCACGCTACGGCATCATCCGCGCGGGCGAAGGCACGGTCAGCCTGTTTACCGATCCGAGCCTTGCATCCAACGATCTCAAGTTCGACGATACCATCCGCGCCTTCTGGGGCTCGGTTTCGGAGCCGGATAATTTTCATTTCCCGCCCTTCCTTGCCTCGTCCAACAGCGAGACATTGAAGTTGCTCGCGCGCTCCAGACTGTTTCCGAACATTCTTTCGCGGCTGGAGAAACTGGCTGATGAGGCCAATATCGTTTTCCTTGAGCTGACCAATGTCGAAAACGAGCGCCGCATCGATACCGAAATCATGCCGTCGGGCACATTGCAGCCGCAGGCAGACCTGATTTTTGTTTCCACGAAGCTCATCAGAGACATCATCGAGAACGACGCGCTCGACTGGTTTTCCTCGCTCGGCACAAAACAGCTCTGGCCGACATCGGCGCGTATGAAGGTGCGTTTTCCCTTTCCCCGTGTGCGCCAGCGCCGGGCGCTATCGCGGCCCGAGCAGTCGATGCTCAATCTGGTCACTTCCATTGCCACAAGCCCACTCAAGCAGAGCGCAGCGATGCGCTGGACGTGGCGTCCGCGCCGCCTGCCGGCACTTTCTGAAATGTATCAGGTGCTGCGCAACGAGATGGGCGGCGGTCCCGTACTGCCGCTCGCGCATAATGCGGCGAAGAAAAAGACCGCTGCCGTGCTGGTTCCCAATGCATCCTTCGGAGGTGCTGAAAAGGTTGCCTATGCCGCCGGGCGGGAGCTGAAAAATCAGGGGTTCGAGACGCATCTCTTCGTGCTCGGCAATGAGCGCATGGATGTGCTCGACGAGTTTGACCAGTCGTTCGATTATTTGCATCTATGGAAGGATGGCATTCCGGCATGGGGTGACACCAACCGCTTTCTCGGACAGGATTTTATTACCGACGATCATCCGCTCGACTGGGGTATTTTGCGTGGGCAATTGTCGGGCTTCGATCTGGTGGTCAACAATCACGTCATGGCCGCGCACCCGCTGATGGGCAGGCTGCGCTCGGAAGGCACGCGTACGGCCTGCTATCTGCATGTGGTCGATGAAACCGTGTTCCGCCGCCCGGCAGGCCAGCCCTATGCGGGCATTGCCTTTGAACACGCCTATGACGCGTTTCTCACCTGTTCGGACCAGTTGAAAATCTATCTGCACAGCTTTGGCGTGCCGTTCGAGAAGGTGTTTTCGGTCCCCAATGGCGCGAGTTTTTCCATCGATGAGAAATTGCGCGAACAGGTAACGGCGGCGCGTAAACAGGGGCGCAAGGGCGAGCCGTTGCGCATTCTCTATATGGGTCGCCTTGATCGGCAGAAGGGCATCGACCGGCTGCATGATGCGATCGTAAAACTCAAAGAGCAGGGCATTGCATTCGAGGCGCAGGCCATCGGTGGCGAAATCCTCTCCGATGATCCGAGCGCCTCATGGATGGTCAAGCTCAAGGCTGCGGGCGTCAAAGTATCGCCCCCCGTTTTCGATGGCCGGGATATCGCCAATCATCTGGCATGGGCCGATATTCTGCTGATGCCGTCGCGCTGGGAAGGCGCGCCGCTGATGATCGCGGAAGCGCAGCAACTGGGCTGCGTTCCGGTGGCAACCGCAGTCGGCGCTGTGGATGAACTCATCAATCATGGCCGCGACGGCATTCTCATCCGCAACGGTAACGATGCGCAGATCGTCGCTGATACGACGCGTATTCTCACAATCCTTGCAGAAGATCGCGAGGCTTTGCAACGCACCGCCGAAGGCGCATTGCAGTCAGCTTTATCGCGGACATGGAGTTCGGCTTTCTCCGAATTTACCGACTGGGCCAATGAGATCAGCCCCGTTTACCCCAAAACCCGGCAATCGCGAACGCAAACACCAGACGATTCAAACGCTGCCGCCGTCCTCCCCGGTCGCGCAGTCGCCTGAAAATGAATGAAATCCAGAAAGGCCGCCTATGAGCAAGAGCCCCCGTATTCTTGTTACCGGAATCCCGAGCTACCTGACGCGTCTGATCGAGCGCGCCGACAAGGCGAGCGTTTATTATTCGGAAAAACAGCCCAATTCAGAGCCTAAGGAAAAATTCATTCAGGAACTGAAAAATATCAGCAATACGGGCAATTACCTGATCGGCGAGGGCGCGATGGCGTCGCTGGCTCCATCGGCCAGACATGTTCCGTTCTGGCATTTGTTCAATTGCATCAACAACGGCTCGGGTCTCGAAGAGATCAACAAGGAATATGATATCTGCGTCTTCACCTGCGCCAATCTGTTGCGCAACGGCCTGTCGGCGGATGCGGAAGCGGCTGTGCTGGCGCAGCTCAATATGCCGGTGGTGATGCTCGGTATTGGTATCCAGAACCGCCCTGACATTGAAACTGCGGATGGACTGCCGTCCGGCACCAAAAAACTGCTGGAAGTCTTGAAGGGCCGCGAACATTATTTCCTGACCCGTGGTGAGAATGCAGCCGGTTACCTGCGCGATCAGGGCTTTTCCTTCGTCAAGCCGGTCGGCTGTCCGTCGCTTTATTTCCGCCCCGACAATATGCGCAAATCGATCCGGCGTCTGGCCGATGTCAAGGTTGGCGAAGGCCCGACCGTCTTCACCGGCTATATGGGCGCGGAACTGGAAACCATCGGCGACATGAATGCGCTGGGGTCTGATGACGGGCGTTCGGCCTATGTGGTGCAGGACGAGCTTCTGCATTTCGACATGCATGTCGAAGACGACGCCAATGGCCGCGCTTACGATTCGACCACCGGCGAGATCGTCGGTCCGCTGACCTACAAGGCCTCGGGCGAGTTGAAGAAGAACATCACCGTTCACGCCTTCCTCGACACCAACCAGTGGCGCGCCTGGTGCTCGCGCATGGATTTCTCCTTCGGACGCCGTTTCCACGGCAATATCATCTCCATGCAGGCCGGTGTGCCGAGCCTGATGGTGGCGGTGGATGACCGCATGCGCGAAATGCTCAATTTCTCCGGCCTGCCGAAAATCGACGCCAACGATCTCAACGTCGCCAATGACCGCCGCGCCTTCGTGAGCGATCATTTGAGGGCGTTGAATATCCCCGATGTGGTCGAGAAATATTCCGCGCGCGAACATAATTTCAGAAGCGTGCTTTCAGAAATCGGCGTCGGTTAACTCCCGAACTGCCGCCGTTCATTCATTTGTTTTCACGCGCATCTTTTCCGAAAACCGCTTCGCACTTTTCGGGATGCGCTTTAACTCCAGCGAAGATGGATCACCATGCGCATAATGATCACCGGCATCCCGTCCTACCTGATGCGGACTGTCGACAGCGTTTCCGGGGCAAGCGTGAAGCATCGCCCCTATTTCGAGCCGATCCGCACCAAAAAGGACGTGATCGATCAGGTCAAGAAAATTGCCAATACCGGCAATTATCTCATCGGCGAGGGCGCAGCCAACGCCGTGCGCGGCCATGACGTGACCTATATTCCGTTCTGGCATCTGGCCAACAGCCTCAATTCCCCCGACACCTATGCGAAACTCAACGAAAGTTTCGATCTGTGCCTGTTCGCCTCGGCCAATCTGTTGCGTCCCGGCTATGCGGCAACGACCGAATCCTTTGTCTTTGAAAAGCTCAACATGCCGATCGTCGTGATGGGCATCGGCATTCAGAAGAAGGAAAATCTGAAAGAGGAATTGCCGGAAGGCACGCGCCGC
>JAATGD010000120.1 GCA_015654965.1 Hyphomicrobiales bacterium | reverse complement strand
CTGCCGACCTCCATCGGCAGAAATGCTTGAATCAGAAAGCGACTGATTTGCAAAGCCTTACGATTCAATCAGTCAGGGAAACGCTCTAATAAGGGCTGTCGACCTTGCCCATTTCGACATAGACGGTCTTGATCTGGCTGTAATGGGTAAGTGCGACGATGCCGTTTTCGCGGCCCAGACCCGATTGCTTGTAGCCACCGAAAGGCACTTCCACCGGCGTCAGATTATAGGCGTTGATCCAGCATGTCACCGCCTTGATCTGGTTGATCACCCGATGGCCACGCGCAAGATCGGCGGTGAAAACGCCAGCCGCAAGGCCGAACTCGCTGTCATTGGCGCGTGCGATGACTTCGTTCTCTTCGTCAAATTCCAGAACGCTCATCACTGGGCCAAAGATTTCCTCGCGTGCGATGGCCATCTGGTCGGTGACATCGGTAAAAATGGTCGGCTCGATGAAAAAGCCACCATCCAGCTCCTGCACCTTTGGCACACCGCCACCATAGCGAAGCGTTGCGCCTTCCGCCTTGCCCTTTTCGATATAGGACAGAACCTTGTCGCGTTGCGCGGCACTGATCAGCGGTCCCATCTGGGTCTGCTCATTAAGCGGGTCGCCAATGCGGATTTTGGCGGTACGCTCGACAAGGCGCTCGACGAATTTTTGGCGGATATTTTTGTGCACGAACACGCGGGTACCGTTCGAGCATACCTGTCCGGTCGAATAGAAATTGCCGAGCATCGCACCGCCAATGGCGCTTTCAAGATCGGCGTCATCAAAAATGATAATCGGCGATTTACCGCCCAGTTCCATCGTCACATGCTTCAAATGTTCGCCCGCCTGCGCCATGATGCGCTGTCCGGTCGGCACCGAGCCGGTGAGCGACACCTTGGCCGTGAGGCGATGATTAACCAAGGCCGCCCCCACATCGCCAAACCCCTGCACGACATTGAACAACCCATCCGGCAATCCCGCTTCCTTATAGGCTTCGGCCAGAGCAAGCGCTGAAAGGGGGGTGTTTTCCGATGGCTTGAAGATGAAGGCATTGCCCATGGCAAGTGCGGGGGCTGATTTCCATGCCGCGATCTGGATCGGGTAATTCCACGCGCCGATACCCACGCAAATGCCAAGCGCTTCGCGGCGTGTATAGGCAAACGAGCCGCCGAGATCGACATAATCGCCATTAAAGCCGGAAATGATGCCGCCGAAAAATTCGAGCGCGTCGGCTGCCGATGCTGCATCCGCGACCAGTGTCTCCTGTAACGCCTTGCCGGTATCGAGTGTTTCGAGCTTGGAGAGCTTTTTGTTTTTCGCACGCAAGATGTCGGCTGTGCGCCGCAGGATGCGACCCCGTTCGACGGGTTTGAGTGCCGCCCATTCGCCCTGCGCCTTGAGCGCTGCGGCATAGGCGCTTTCGATCACATTGGGGGTGGCCGAATAAAGCGTTGCGATTTCTTCGCCCGTGGCCGGATAAATGACGCGAAGCGGGTTTCCGGCCTTGTCTTCGACAAATGCGCCACCGATGAAATGCGAGGCTTTGGGTTGTACTTTCATGGTCTTCCTCAAATTGTCAGCGGTCGGATTCCTGCCAGCGCGGATTGATCCACGGCTGTTGATTGGAGCGGGGCAGCGGCGTGCGTCCCAGAATGTGGTCGGCGGCTTTTTCACCCACCATGATGGATGGCCCGTTGAGATTGCCGTTGGTGATGCGCGGAAAAATCGATGAATCCGCAATCCGCAAATTCTCAATACCGATGACACGGCATTCAGGATCAACCACTGCGAGCGGATCGTCAACCGCGCCCATTTTTGCGGTGCCGCACGGATGGAACGCGCTTTCGGCATGTTCGCGGATAAAATCGTCGATTTCTGCGTCACTTTGCACATGCGATCCGGGCTGGATTTCCTTACCGCGATAGGGATCGAAGGCAGATTGGCCGAAAATTTCGCGGGTCAGCCGCACACAATGGCGGAAATCCGTCCAGTCATCGTCATGCGACATGTAATTGAATTTGATCACCGGCTTTTCGCGTGGATTGGCCGAGCGCAGCGTCACGCTGCCGCGTGATTTCGAGCGCATCGGCCCGACATGGGCCTGAAAACCGTGGCTATCGGCTGCCGCCTTGCCGTCATAACGGATGGCGACAGGCAAGAAATGATACTGGATATCGGGATATTCGACACCGGGCTTCGAGCGCACGAAGGCGGCGGATTCAAAATGATTGGTTGCGCCATCGCCCGATTTGAACAGCAGCCATTGTGCGCCGATCTTCGCCTTTGAAAACAGGTTGAGCTTGGAATAAAGCGTAATGGGCTGGGTGCATTCCTGCTGGATATAGACTTCCATGTGATCCTGCAGGTTTTGTCCCACGCCGGGGCGGTCTGCCACAACCTCGATACCGTGTTCTTTCAGATGCGCGCTCGGACCAATGCCCGAAAGCATCAGCAATTTGGGCGAATTGATTGACGAGGCCGCAATGATCACCTCGCGCCGCGCGCGGATGGTGGTGAATGAACGTCCGGCTTCGATCTCGACGCCAACCGCGCGTGTTCCTTCCAGCACGATCTTGCGCGCCAGCCCCTTAACCAGTTGCACATTAGGACGCTTGAGCGCCGGTTTCAGATAGGCATTGGCGGCGGACCAGCGACGACCCTCATGGATCGTCTGCTCCATCGGGCCAAAGCCTTCCTGCTTCTCGCCATTATAATCTTGCGTGACCTCGAAACCGGCCTCGCGTCCCGCTTCGACAAATGCGTGAAACAGCGGATTGTCGCGGCGTCCGCGCTGGATATGCAAGGGACCGTCGGTTCCGCGCCAACCGGCCTCGCCACCATGCGAATTTTCCATGCGCTTGAAATAGGGCAGGACATCGGCATAGGCCCAGCCTTGTGCGCCGCTTTCCGACCAGTGGTCAAAGTCGCGAGCATGACCGCGCACATAGACCATGCCATTGATCGAGGACGATCCGCCCAGCACCTTGCCACGTGGGGTAACAAGGCTGCGACCGCCCAGGCGTTCTTCCGGTTCGGTCGAAAAACCCCAGTCATAGGTTGTCATATTCATGGGGAAGGAGAGGGCCGCGGGCATCTGGATGAGCGGTCCCATATCCGGCACGCCATATTCGATGACGATGACCGAATGCCGTCCATCTTCCGACAGGCGATAGGCCATGGCGGACCCTGCGGAGCCGGAACCGATAATGACGAAATCAGCTTCCATGTCAGGTCTCCCGGGATAATTGCACGGCGATATAGTCTTCCACCAAGGCGATGGCCGAAGCCGCATCGGGGGCGTCAGTGCCGAGCGCATGGCGGATATAAAGCCCGTCGATCATTGCGCCCGCACCTTCCGCGATGCGCCGGGCGTGCGTGCTGTTGGTTAGCGGCTTGAGTGCAAAGACGAAATTGGAATGCAGCCTGCGCGCATAGACACGCAGAAGCCGCCGTGTTTCTTCCGATTGCTGCGCATGGACATAGAAGGTCAGCCATGCGGCAATGGTTTCAGGCGTAAACTGACCGGCGGAGAAATTGACCGCGATGATGGCGGCAATGCGCTCATGCGGGGGCTCGGCGCGGCTGATGGCGGCATTCAGGTCCTGTCCCAGTTCACGCAACAGATGGCGCATGGTGGCGAGGATCAGCTTGTTCTTGCCGCCGAAATAATGATGGGCGAGGGCAGGCGAAACGCCTGCTTCATGGGCGATCTGCGCAACCGTTACATCCAGCGAGCCGCGCTGGCCGATGGTGCGGATGGCGGCGTCGATCAGCTCGCGCCGCCGCAAGGGTTCCATTCCGATCTTGGGCATTTTGCTGTCCGGTTTGGGGATAAATTTGCAGCCATTCTATCTTTGATTGACTGATCAATCAATAAAAACCGGATGCAAAATCGGTAGTAATGGAAGAGAAGCTATGCTCAATACCCACAGATGACGCGAAGCAGCGTGTTTGGAAGGTTGACAAGATGCAAGGCAATCCGGTTCTGGTTGAAGTCTTTCGTGGGCAGGTGGTGGAAAGCCGCCATCGTGGCGCGATTGCTGTTTTCGATGGAGACGGCAAAAAAGTCTTTGCGCTTGGCGATATCGAGCGGCTCACCTTTCCGCGTTCGGCGATCAAATCCATTCAGGCTTTGCCGCTCGTTGAAAGCGGGGCAGCGGATGCTCTGGGCTTTGAGACGGCTGATCTTGCCATGGCCTGTTCGTCGCATTCGGGAAGCGAGGAACATGCGGCGCGTGCCGCTTTGATGTTGAAAAAGGCAGGGCTTTCGGAAAGCGATCTTGAATGCGGCAGCCATTGGCCGTTTCAGCAGCCGGAACTCATCAAAATGGCAAAAAGCGGTCGGGAGCCGACGCCGCTCAACAACAATTGCTCCGGCAAACATGCGGGTTTTCTGGCTACATGCGTTCATTGCGGTATGGAGACTAAGGGCTATGTCGCACTTGGCGCCCCCATCCAGAATATGGTGCGTGATGCGATGGAAGAGGTTACAGGTGCCGTGCATGATATTGCCCATTGCGGCACGGATGGCTGTTCCATCCCGACCTATGCCATTCCACTCGCAAAACTCGCGCATGGCTTTGCCAGAATGGGGACTGGGACAGGCTTGGGAGAGGCACGCGCCAAGGCCGCAAAAAGGCTTGTTGAAGCCTGCATGGCGGAGCCGTTTTATGTCGCGGGCAAGAAACGCGCCTGTACCGAGTTGATGCAGATGGCGCCGGGGCGGATTTTTGTTAAAACGGGTGCTGAAGGCGCCTTTTGCGGTGCGGTCCCTGAGCTTGGGTTTGGCTTTGCGCTCAAATGCGATGACGGAACCACACGCGCATCCGAGACAATGGTATCGGCGCTTCTGGCGCGTCTGTTCCATCGCGATGAAGAACTCAGCGCAAAACTCGATGCCTATGCCAACAAGCCCATGAAAAACTGGAATGGCATTGAATATGGTCACGTTTCGCCATCTGAGCCGCTGCGCAATGCAAGCATCGGCTGACGCTCCCTGACTTGCAGCGGGCGAAAGTGCGGCTTACATTTGCTTTATGAGCAGAGCATTTACCAAAGAGCAGGATGATGCGCCCGACGATCTGGGTGAACGTCCGGTCAGTCCGCATCGCAACCTCGTCACGCCACGGGGTTTGAAGCTGATCGATGACGAGATCGCGCATCTGCATGCAGCCCTCGCGCAGGCCAATGTCGCGGGTGAGCGTTCTGCTGTTGCGCGTCTTTCACGCGATCTGCGTTACTGGACGGCGCGTCGCGAAACGGCGGAAGTGTCCGTGCCGGAAACAGGTAGCGACGTGGTGCGTTTTGGCATGGTGGTGGAGCTGGAAAATCTCGACGATGGCGGCAGACGCACATGGACCATTGTTGGCGAAGACGAAGCCGATCCAGCCAATGGCAGGATTTCCCATGTAGCGCCTGTTGCTATCATGCTGTTCGGCAAGCCTTTAGGCGATGTCATCACGATCAACGGCAAGGACTGGGAGATTGTGGGGCTGAGAAAGGCTTAATCTTCAACCGCCACGCAATGATCGCGAAAGAAAGCGGCAGCACCGTCCTCATCGATTTCCCCGGAAGCGATCCCCATGGTGAAACTATAGAGCAAGGCATCATCAGCCGTCAGCATATAGCCATTGATCAGCAGGAATGTGACGGCGGTGACAATGGCCGTGCGTTTATTGCCATCCACGAAAGCATGATTTCGACCCACGCCAAAAACATAGGCCGCGGCAATATCGGCATGGTCCGGTTCGCCGTAAACAACCTTGTTTTGCGCACGGGCCAAAGCTGATTCAAGGGCATTTTCGTCCCGCAAACCCTGCGCACCGCCATGGCGTTGCAATTGCTCGACATGAATGGCCTCAACAGCCCTGCGAGAAAGAAAGCGCCACTTCATTCGGCGAGCTTCTGAAGGGCGACTTTATATTTATCCATGACTTTACGAGCCGCTTCCATCTGTTGCTCGAAATCGTCATCGACAGGTTCAAGGGCAAGCCCGTTCTCTGTTTCAATCAGCTGCAGCTTGTCGCCGGCACGCAGGTTCATCCGCTCAAGAACCTCCTTGGGCAGGATGACGCCTTCAGAATTGCCGATCTTGCGCAGGGTGACGTTCATGGCTGCTCCGGGGTTTGCTCCAATGTTATAACGCATGGTATAACATTGGAGCCGTCTTGTCCATGAAATCTCAGAGCCAGCCTTTGCGGCGGAAATAATAAAGCGGCAACAGGGCTGAGACGACCATCAGAATGAGCGCCATAGGGTAGCCCCATGGCTCGGTCAGTTCCGGCATGATCGAGAAATTCATGCCATAAATGGAGGCGACCAGCGTTGGCGGCATGAAGCCCACAGCCGCCACCGAGAAAATCTTGATAATGGCGTTTTGTTCAACAGAAATCAGCCCGACAATGGTGTCGAGCAGGAACGTCACCTTGTTGGAGAGAAAATCCACGTAAGCGGTCAGCGATTGCATGTCGCGCTCAAGCGACTTGATCCAGGAGCGCGTTTCCTTCTTGCTGGCTGTCGAATTGTTGGTGGCGGAAAGATAGACCAGCATGCGGCTGATACCGGCGAGGCTTTCACGCATGCGCGAGAGAAAAGTTCCCTGTCCGCCGATCTGGGTCAATATGTGCCGGAAGTCTTCGGTGGTCATCGGACGCGCCTTGGGCTGGCGGCGATAGATTGCGTGCGACGCCGCATCGATCTTGCCCGCAACCCCTTCCAGAATATCGGCAAGGCGGTTGGTCGTCGCTTCGATAATGCCGAGCATGATCGACAGGCCGGTGCATTTGGGCGAAATCAGCCCGTTTCCGGGCTTCGTTGAGCGGACAATGTATGACGTCAGGGATTTGGGGTCGGCATAGCGCACGGTGATCAGGCGCGAACCATGCAGGATAAAGGTGACGGGGGCCAGATCGCGATGGTCGAGATCAACCGCGTGCAGGATTGGCACGGTGAGGAATTGCGCGCCGTTTTCCGTGTAAAAACGGTTTGATTCTTCAATCTCCGTCATGTCCTCGCTGGTCGGAATCGATATTCCGGCCCATGCCTCGACAATATGATCTTCATTGATACCGGGCGCGAACAGATCTATCCAGATCACGTTTTCAGGCAGGGGCTGCCCCGGCTCCACATCCACTTTTTCGAGGTGATCACCGGAAAGACTGTAAAGCGTTATCATGCGGGCCTCTGCTCTATGCGAATGGTACGGCATTCTGTGCGAAATTTATTAAACTTATACGGCAATTTGCAAAATTGTGGGCCATAAATTCACGGCCCGCTTTATGGATGAAATGGAATGACTGCTGGCATGACAGACCAAGATATTCAAAACCGCGCCAAGACCTCCGCACATCAAAGCACGGCCATGCGGGTGCTTTTGGGGGCGAGCCTTGTGCTGATTGCTGCCAATCTGCGCCCCGTCTTCTCAAGCGTTTCGGTTCTCTTGCCGGAAATTACCACTTCGACCGGCATGTCGGGAACGGCTGCGGGTGTCTTGACGACATTGCCGGTGCTTTGCCTTGGCCTGTTTGCGCCCTTCGCCCCCCGGCTGGCCCAGCGTTTTGGCGCGGAACGCGTACTTTTATGCGTGTTGGCGCTGCTGAGCGTCGGCACAGCCATTCGCGGTTTTGGTAGTGCCACATCGCTTTATCTGGGCGCGACACTGGCGGGGGCGGCCATTGCCACGGGCAATGTGCTGCTGCCGGGGCTTGTCAAACGCGACTTTCCCAAAATCGCGGCCATCATGACCGGGCTATATACGATGGCGCTTTGTGCGGGGGCAGCTGCTGCCGCCGGTTTCACAATTCCGATCGAGCATATGCTGGGCGGCTCATGGAACATGGCGCTGGCTTTCTGGGCCATACCCGCAGCGCTCATGTTTATGCTCTGGTTGCCGCAGGCGCTTCGTGCCCACCACAAGCCCACACAGCACAGCACTGGCATGTCCGGCTTGTGGAAAGACCGCCTCGCATGGCAGGTGACGCTGTTCATGGGGCTGCAATCCTCGCTTGCCTATGTGGTGTTCGGCTGGCTGGCACCGATCCTGCGTGCTCAGGGCCTAAGTGCGGCAAGCGCCGGTGGTCTGGTTTCCTTCTCCATCATGGTGCAGGTCGTCACTTGCCTTGGCGTGCCATCCATCGCCGTGCGGCAGAAAAGCCAGAGCCTTCTCAATGTGGTGCTCTGTGCCTGTTCGGCGCTGCCGCTGATCGGCTTTCTCTATCTGCCACAATGGAGTTTTTGGGTTCTGGCAACCATACAGGGCATCGGGCAGGGCGGTCTGATCGCGGCGGCGATGATGATGATCGTTCTGCGCTCACCCGATTCCCATACTGCCTCGCATTTATCGGGTATGGCGCAATGCGTGGGCTATACGCTTGCCGCAATCGGTCCGCTGATCGTTGGCGTGATACAAAACGCAACGGGGAGCTTTGCCGCCTGCGGCGCGTTCTTTGCAATCCTTGGATTGGGGGCCGCGATCAATGGCTGGCTGGCCGGACGCCCGCGTCATGTCGGCGTGGCAAGGGACGACTGATCTATTGCCCTTTACTCGCAATCTGCCGCAACAGAGCCACAAAATGGCTGGTCCTGATGCTTTGGGTTTTGGGATCAGCCACCGTCTGCACCACCACCATGTTTCGCGCCGGGATGACGGCAATACGTTGTCCGCCATAGCCGGATGCAACCGCGGCACCTTGGCCGAAGGTTTTGGGGTTCAGCGTCCACCACAGATAGCCATAGCCGAAACGGCCGCGTCCGGTGACGGAATAGGGCGTCAGGGATTGTTGCACCCATGCGGCGGGGACGATCTCCTTGCCATTCCATGTCCCGCCATTGCGGTAGAGTTCGCCGAACCGCGCCATGTCACGAGCCGACATCCTGAATGGATAGGCGGGATGGATTGAATATTTCTCAAGCACATAGCGGCCATTTTCCGCCCGATAATCTTCCATGCCAATCGGCTCGGCTATGCGTTTGGCAAAACTTTCAAAAATATCTTCGCCGGTCTTTTCGCGGTAAATCGTGCCGAGCGCATTGAAATCCCAATTATTGTAAAACCAGAAGGAACCCGGTGCATGACTGCCTCTTTCGGGGCGCCTTCTGCGGATGTCTTTTGTCTCATGCGCGGCGCGGTGATAGATGCCGTAGCGGGCTTTGAGGAGATCGCGCACCGTTGCCGTCTTTTCCGTGTCGGTCAGTGGCGGTTCATCATCGATTTTCAACTCGGCAAGGGTTGCATCAAGATCGATCTTCTTGTCGGCAACCGCTATCCCGTAGAGCGCGCCAAGCAAGCTTTTGCGCACCGATGCCGCATTGACCAGACGCGATGTGTCGCCATGACTGGCAATGATCTTGCCGTCCTCAAGCACCATCAGTGCCGTGGGCTTGTATTTTTCTACATAGCTGTCGATGGCTTTCATGTCTGGCTCTGTCTGTGCCGTGGCCTGGTTCTGACTTGTGGCAAAGGCTGCAATCAGCGTGAACAGCAGCAAAACAGTTTTTCGCATGGTGTTTCTCCGAAAATGGAAAACGGGCTGGCGCTTTTTGCATCTTCTTCTTAACAGTTTGGAGGTCGCAAAACATATGAAGTCGATCACCAGATGGAAATATCAAAGGCGGTAGTGTTTATGATATGAATAATATCATTTTCACACTCCTTTAAATTAAATTGTGGGTATGTAAAAATGGAAAATGTAAATACAATGAAATATTTAGTTCTAGCATTTCTTGAAAATATACAAGATGATTATATTGAGAAGCGCATAATTGAAGCCATTGATAAAATTTCCCCTGATCCGGAATGGCTTGACTATCTATTTTATGACAAAGCATATATTAATGCCGATGGAAATGTAGACATCAATAGGTTTCTTGAGAAAGTTTTTTCATATAAGAAAATTCTGTTGTGATTTTTTTATGCTTTGCCTTTCGATGTCTGTGAACGGGTCAGCGGCTAGGCGGCGGCTCAATTTCGCTGAAGGACTGCGTATTCTCTGATCAGAATAAGCAGATTATTGGCAAAGTCTGCAAAACAAGAAATCGGCAAAACAAAAACCCCGGCAAAGCCGGGGCTTTATCATCAGAGGTGATTTCTCATACGAACTGGCCGAGGCCGGGAATGGCGCCGACAACGGCATCGACCGGACCATCGCCTGCCTTTTCCTTGGCAAAACGGATGGTTTCTTTTGCGACACCGGAAATTTCACTCATGCCAAGCCCTGCGCCCATGAGTTGGGTCCCAAGGCCCATGACGCCGCCAACCAGACCGGACAGGAATCCGCCGCTCTTGACCTGCGATACGGCTTCCTGCGCACCGGGAATGGCTGCCAGAAGCTGCTCGACCTCTGCGGCCGGACCTTCCTTCTGCAAAAAGGCGAGGATCAGCCCGACAGCCTTTTGCGCCGTTGCGGCATCGATACCGACATTCGAGGTAATGCGTGCGATCAGTTCATCCATTTGTGTTCTCCCAAAACTTACGTTTACGTAATATGCACTCTGATTTCCGCTTTGCAAGTCTTGCCTGAATTTTGTTTCCGAAAAGTTGTGCGAAATATGACGCCAGACCGTTTGGCGCTCTTGCGGTGCGAAAAACCGCTTTATTATTGTCGCGCGGTTAGCGGGCCGCTATATCAGAAGGAAATAATTATCTCACAGGAGGCAATCTGCCTGATGAATGCCGATGACGCGATCTTCCTTGGCGCAAGCCGCAAGCCCGACGATTCTTATCAGCAGCCCGAATATCTGGCGCTGAAATATGGCAACCGGCATGGGCTGGTGACGGGTGCCACCGGTACGGGCAAGACGGTGACGCTTCAGGTACTGGCGGAAAGCTTTTCGGCGGCTGGTGTTCCGGTCTTCTGCGCCGACATCAAGGGCGATCTTTCGGGCATCGGTGCTGTCGGCGTTGCCAATGACGGGCTTGCCAAGCGCGCGGGCGAGATCAAGCTTGCTCCTTATGAGTTGCGGGCGTCCCCGGTTATCTTCTGGGATATTTTCGGCGAACAGGGCCATCCGGTCCGCGGCACCATTTCCGAAATGGGACCGCTTTTGCTCTCACGCCTGATGAACCTGACGGAAGCGCAGGAAGGCGTGCTCAATATTGCATTTCGCTTGGCCGATGAGGAAGGCTTGCTGCTTCTTGATCTCAAGGATTTGCAGGCAATCCTTGCCGAGATGGCGGATCGTTCGGCGGAATTGTCCGCCAAATTCGGCAATGTCAACAAGGCGTCGGTCGGTGCCGTACAGCGCTCGCTTCTGGTGCTTGAGCAGCAGGGAGGTGCGAAGTTTTTCGGTGAACCGGCGCTCAATATTGCCGATCTGATGCGCACAACGACTGACGGGCGTGGCGTGGTCAGTGTGCTGGCTGCCGACAAGCTGATGATGAGCCCGCGCCTTTATGCGACCTTCCTGCTCTGGCTGATGTCGGAACTGTTTGAGGTCTTGCCCGAGGTCGGCGACCCGGACAAGCCGAAGCTGGTCTTCTTCTTCGACGAGGCGCATCTCTTGTTCGATGAAGCGCCAAAAGCGCTGATCGACCGTGTGGAGCAGGTGGTACGCCTGATCCGTTCCAAGGGCGTGGGCGTCTATTTCGTCACCCAGAACCCGCTCGACGTGCCCGAAACGGTGCTGGCACAGCTTGGCAACCGTATCCAGCACGCTTTGCGTGCCTACACGCCGCGCGAAACCAAGGCCGTGAAGACGGCAGCCGACACGTTCCGTCCCAATCCTGATTTCAAGACCTATGAGACGATCACCAGTCTCGGGACCGGCGAGGCGCTGGTTTCGACCTTGCAGGAAAAGGGCGTGCCTTCCATGGTGCAGCGTACGCTCATCCGTCCGCCATCCTCGCGCATCGGTCCGTTGACCGCAGATGAGCGCGCCACAATCATCGCTGCAAGCCCGGTTTCGGGGCAATATGATCAGACGGTCGATCGGGATTCGGCTTTCGAGATGCTGGCGCGTAAGGCACAAAATGCAGCCGCTTCGCAGCAGAAAGCCAAGGAAGAAGACGAAGGCAGTGGCGGTTTGCTGGGTGATCTGGTGGGTACTGCGTTGGGGACCGGAAAGCGCTCAGGGCGGCAGACCGTTGCGGAAGCGGCGATGAAATCGGTCGTCCGCTCGGTCGGAAGCTCCATCGGGCGCGCTCTGGTGCGCGGTATTCTGGGTGGTTTCCGTCGCTGACAAGCATATGACACGAAAAAAAGCCGCCTTAAAAGGCGGCTTTTTTGATGGTCAAAACCGTTATTCTTACATCACCAGAATAGGTGATTTTGGCGGCACACGATCATAAAGATCGATGATATCCTGATTGAGGAAGCGGACGCAGCCCGAGGAAACAGCCTTGCCGATCGACCACCATTCCGGGTTGCCGTGCAGGCGGTAGATCGTGTCCACGCCATTCTGGAAGATATAGAGCGCACGCGCACCAAGCGGGTTCTTGAGACCCGGTGCCATACCGCCATTCTTGGCGCTGTACTGCGTCAGTTCCGGCTGGCGGGCGACCATCTCGTTTGGCGGTGTCCAGCGTGGCCATTGGCGCTTGTACTGGATGACGGCGCGGCCTGACCAGGAAAAGCCATCACGGCCGATGCCGACGCCATAGCGGATGGCCTGACCATTATCGAGCACGAGATAGCAGAAACGGTTGGCCGTATCGATGACGATGGTTCCGGGCATCTCTCCGGTTGGATCCTGTACGACCTGACGCAGATAGCGTTTGTCCATCTTCTGGATCGGAATGGCCGGAAGCTGAAAGCCATTATCCTCGACGGCGGCATACATCTCCTGCCAGCCGCCATAGGAGGCGTCCACATTGGCTTGCGGGGTACGGTTATTTCCGGAACCATCGCCATTGAGGATGGGAACGGTCTGCCCCAACTGCGCACAGCCGGCAAGGCCGGTCGCCGCTGTTGCGGTCATTGCCGTAAGGAAATTGCGGCGGGTGAGTGTCGTTTGCATAGAAAAACCAGATTAGTGACGGGGAGGGTTAGGGATACAACAATTAGGGTTAACGAAGTGCAACCAAGCCGACTGGGTGCTGCGATAAGAGCGCGCCTGACAGGGCAGGGTGCAGTGTCAGTGGGGTGCAAATCGCCCGATAATTGTGGCGCCGAGCCGGTTTGAATACGGTCGAAACATGGCGGGCGCGCAGTCGATCCCGCCCTGTTGCCGTGACGACACAATTTTGCGCGTAGTCTGCGGTTTTTGTTGAAATGAAATAGTTCAAAAATCCGTGACATGAAGCCGCGCAGAACCTCTATTCCAGAGAATGAAGGCTTTTGAGAATCAGGGCTGGCGGGAATTGCCTGTATTCGTCAGGCTTTCCCGCGCGGTTTATCCAGACCCCGCGCATGCCAAAACGGACCGCGCCCGCCACATCCCATCGGTTGGATGACTGGAAGGAAATGGCGGAAGGATAAAGTCGCCATTCAAGTGTGATGAGTTCGTAAGCAGACGGCGCGGTCTTGTATATGCGCACTGCATCGACCGAAATCACCGCATCGAGCAAGGTGTCGAGAGCTGCGGATTTGACAGCCGCCT
>JAATGD010000150.1 GCA_015654965.1 Hyphomicrobiales bacterium | reverse complement strand
GGGATTTTCGCCCGCCTTCGACCCAGCCCTTGCCCTGCCACTGGCTGATGATGCGCGACACCGTATGCAATGTGGTTCCGGTCAGTTCGGCGATATCCTGTCGCGAAACCGGAAAGTCGATGCGAATGCCTGTTTCTTCCTTCACGCCCGCGTCTCTGGCAAGCCGGATAATGGCATGGGCCACGCGCTGTTCGACTTCCTGCGTCGAGATTTCGCGAATGCGCGAATGCGCGGCATCGAGCCGGCTGCCGATCATCTGCATGGTCTTGACGGCAAGGGTGGGATTGCGGGCCATGAAGCCGGTCATCAGCTCCATCGGCCAGGCAAGCACGCTGCTGTCGACGAGCGCAAGCGGTGTGCCGGGATAATCGTGACGCCCGAGCGCGAGGGCAAAACCGAAGAGATCGCCGGGATTGACCACGCGCACGATGATCTGCTGGCCGTCGGCTGTAACCTGCGTCACCTTCAATCGCCCCTGCACCAGAATATAGAACAGTTTTGCCTCTTCGCCCTGCTGAAAGACGGTACTACCCTGCGCAATGTGCCTATGGGTGGATTGTTCGAGAAGCCTGTCGAAAGCGCCTTCTTCCATGCCGGAAAAAACAGGCAGCGCGCGCACCATGGTTTTCAGGGGTGTATCGGTGGCCATCTCTTACTCCAGATACCCTGTTCGTATGATCATGATGATCATTCGAGGGCGGGGTGGGGGAATGCAAGAGATCGCTATCAGACACGGGATGCGAAGGAAACAGAAGACTACCCAAAAACCTCCCGCTGCTCGGATTTTGCGGCCAGCAGCGCTTCGATCATCAGTTTTTCCGACAGGATATGGCGGCGCAGGCTTTCGAGAAAACCACACATCATATAGCCCATGGTGGCTGGCGCGAGGCTGCAACGGTTTTCGGCCATGGAAATCAATGTTTCGACAAGCTCTTGCGATGCGAGCCTGTCGCAGCGATGTTCGCCCTTCAGCCGCTCGATGATGACGCTTGCGAAATGCGATCCGGCCTGCCGATTGAAATCGGGGAACAGCACCTCTTCCTCAAGCGTCTGGGTTCGCATGATCAGTGCCGGTATCAGATTGGCAAGGCGCAGATAATCCTGGCGTGAGGCCGTCGTTTCGGCCTGATCGGCGATGTCTTCGAGTTGCAGGCACAGGTCCAGCAGGTCGTTATGATGGGTTTCGAGATGGCTGATATCGATGGCGTGAAGCTGCGAGGGTTCCATGAGACGCGCCTTTACTGGCCAAGAAACAGAATGACCGCAATCACGATGGATGAGGCGACAGCCGAAAGCGTGCCCGCGCCCTGCAAGGCCCCCATGCGATAGAGCATGAGCGAAAAGCCGATAATGGCAGGGGTTGCAACCATGAGCCCGATTTGTGCGTCCGTCATTGGCCTCTTCCTTTTGTTGAAGACACCATTAAGCCACGGGCATGATTTTTCTTTGCCAAAACGCAAAGAAGGCGAGAAGCCTGAGCGCTAGGCAGGGCCTATGCTGGAAACGGAAGATACGGCCTTTGTGGCAATCATTTCAGAGGATGAGCCGGAGGATAATCTCCTGCTGTGGATACTGGTGTGGAGCGAACTCGTCACCTTTGCGATTCTGCTGGTCGCTTTCATGATCATGTCGGTGGTCGATAGCGATGGCGTGGCCGCACTGCGTTCGCATCTCAGCCCCGGACTGGCCGCGGCCAACACCATCGTGCTGCTTTTGAGCGGCTGGCAGGCGGCAATCGCCGTGCGTCTTCGCCACGATATTCGTGCCACGCGCCGCCCTTTATTGCGCGCGGCCTTGTTCGGGCTGGTTTTCGTTGTCGTCAAACTGGTGGAATATAGCCATGAAGCGCCCTTTGCGGGCGATGCGGCGGCGGGCGCGTTTTTCGAGCTTTATTTTCTTCTGACCGGCTTTCACCTTGTTCATGTCCTGTTCGGCTCGCTCGTGCTCATGCTGGTGGGGTGGCGTCCCTCGCGCTCCAACGTGCTGCTGATTGCCAAGCTCTGGCACGCCATCGATCTGGTCTGGCTGGTCATGTTTCCCATTCTCTATCTGGCATGAGGAGGCAAGGATGCCCTGTCACGGACACGCTGCGCTTTCGTGCATATTGCTCATTCTGCTCGCACTTGCGCTCATCGGCGCGTTGATGGCGGCTTTCAGCAATGGAGCGCTTGCGCTGATCATTGCCGTTCTCGTCCTCGCCTGTGCCAAGGGCTGGTTGGTGATCCTCGATTTTATGGAAATGCGCGGGCTTCGCGGCGCGCTCAAACCCGCTCTGCTGGCATGGCCCGCAATCCTTCTCACGCTTGTCTGCGCGCGTTCTGTCGCAGTTGGCCTCTTCTTCTGAACAACCGCTTTGGTCTTTGCCAAAACGCAAAGACGCCTTTCCCCCGCCCGCTAGAACACAAATGTCCCGTGATACAGGCAGGGGGATTGACCAGCCGCAGTCTCGACGGGGGGATTTGATGCCGGGGCTTTGCCTTTGGCCAATGAAAGGACGGAGGGATGGCAGAACGCCTTACCAAAACCGGCGCCCGAAACGTCTTCTACGGCGGTTCCATCTTCTTTTTCGCGATCTTCGTGGGACTGACGGCGCATAGCCATTATTACATGAAAACCACATCCACGGATGAATCCACGCTGACTGACGCGGTGGCGCGCGGCAAGCATGTCTGGGAGAGAAATTCCTGCATCAACTGCCATACGCTTTTAGGGGAAGGCGCTTATTTCGCGCCCGAACTCTGCAATGTCTGGAAGCGCTGGGGCGGTGTAGAAGACCCCGAAGGCGCGCGCGAAACCATGAAGGCGTGGATGAAAGCCATGCCCACGGGGATCGAAGGCCGCCGCCAGATGCCGCAGTTCAACCTGAGCGAACAGGAACTCAACGATCTCGCTGATTTTCTCGAATGGACAAGCCGCATCAACACGCAGGGCTGGCCGCCAAACGAGGCAGGCTGAGGCGCGGGATGAACGGAGTTTTAGACTATGAAATATGAAAGCCAAAAGGTCGCAATGCTCTATTTTTATGGAGCGCTCGTCCTGTTCATCGCGCAGGTCGCATTCGGCGTTCTTGCCGCAACGATCTATGTCCTGCCCAATCTGCTCTCCGAGCTTCTGCCCTTCAACATCGTGCGCATGATCCACACCAATGCGCTGGTCGTGTGGCTGTTGATGGGGTTCATGGGCTCGACCTATTATCTGCTGCCCGAAGAAACCGAAACCGAGCTTTACAGCACGAAACTTGCGGTCATCCAGTTCTGGCTGTTCTTTGTCGCGGCAGGCATCGCGGTGGTGGGATATCTGTTCAAGATCCATGAGGGGCGCGAATTTCTCGAACAGCCCTTCATCATCAAGGTCGGCATTGTCGTCGTCTGCCTGATTTTTCTGTTCAACATCACGCTGACAGCACTTAAAGGCCGCAAGACGACCGTCACCAATATCCTGCTGTTCGGCCTGTGGGCTTTGGCGCTGTT
Source organism: Hyphomicrobiales bacterium (assembly GCA_015654965.1). Classification (GTDB taxonomy): domain Bacteria; phylum Pseudomonadota; class Alphaproteobacteria; order Rhizobiales; family Rhizobiaceae; genus Brucella. Next base: position 1,194 of record JAATGD010000150.1, on the reverse strand, counting down.
CTTCCTTTTTGCTTTCTATAACCCGGCCAATCTGGCGCTCGACAAGCTCTATTGGTGGTATGTCATCCATCTGTGGGTCGAAGGCGTGTGGGAACTGATCATGGCCTCGATCCTCGCCTTCCTGATGATCAAGCTCAACGGTATCGACCGCGAAGTGGTCGAAAAATGGCTCTATGTCATCGTCGGTCTGGCGCTGTTTTCGGGCATTCTTGGAACCGGCCACCATTATTACTGGATCGGCGCGCCCGGCTACTGGCAGTGGATCGGCTCGCTGTTCTCCACGCTCGAAGTCGCACCCTTCTTCACCATGGTCATCTTCACCTTCACCATGACATGGAAGGCGGGCCGCAAGCACCCCAACCGCGCCGCACTTCTCTGGTCGCTCGGCTGTTCGGTGATGGCCTTCTTCGGCGCGGGCGTCTGGGGTTTCCTGCATACGCTGTCATCGGTCAATTATTATACCCACGGCACGCAATTGACCGCCGCCCATGGCCACCTCGCTTTCTTCGGTGCCTATGTCATGCTCAATCTCGCGGTCATGGCCTATGCCATCCCCGAATTGTGCGGTCGTGCGCCCTATAACCAGATGCTTTCGATGGTGAGTTTCTGGGCCATGTGCACGGCCATGTCGGTGATGACCTTCGCCCTCACATTCGCCGGTGTGTTGCAGACCCATCTCCAGCGGGTTTTAGGCGAAAGCTACATGGATGTGCAGGATCAACTCGCGGTCTTCTACTGGGTCCGGCTCGGCTCGGGCATCGTGGTGGTGATTTCGGCGATCATGTTCATCTGGGCCGTGTTCGTTCCCGGAAAAGAGCGCCGTCAAACCCCGAACGGCTTTGTGCAGCCTGCGCAATAAGCACTGCAAGGCCCCGCCATCGAGCGGGGCCTTGTTTAAACGCAAAGGAAGACGGCCATGGAGAGCGTAATGAATTTAGCAATCGGAAATATCGACACCAACAATGCGTCCATTCCCGCTTACAGCCCGTCAGGCAATGAATGCGCTTTGTTTGAAATGGCATGGAAGCGCAAATTGCCATTGCTGCTCAAAGGCCCGACCGGCTGCGGCAAGACGCGTTTTGCCAGCCGTATGGCGGCAGAATTCGGGCTTCCGCTTGCAACCGTGTCCTACCGTGACGGTCTGGCGGCAGCCGATCTAGCCGGGCGCTATCTTCTCAAGGGCGGCGATACGAT
>JAATGD010000264.1 GCA_015654965.1 Hyphomicrobiales bacterium | reverse complement strand
GGCGTCACTGTTGCTGAATTGGCCACGAACTTGAATTCGGCCGTGGCAGGCGAAATGCCGGAGGCTGCGGCAACGTCGATCAGGACCGGCAGGCTCTCGGTTGCCTTCTTGCCCCAGTTCTCGTCGGCCAGAACTACGGAATTGCCCGCAAGCTGCGGAACCAGCGTGCTGAAATCTTCGGCGCTACCAGCCGCTTTCAGGCGCATGGCGCTGTCGGGGAGAACGGCAGCCGGATAGGCCTGCGGCGTTTCACGGCATGAATCGCTTGACGGCTGGCGCTGGAACTGAACGCGCACCGTATTGCGCGGCAGCAGCGCATAAGGGGGAACATCGACCGAAATCAGCTCAGGCCGACCATCGGCGTTTAGCTGCCGTGCACCCAGCAGGTAATCATTGAGGAAGACCGATGCGACAGGCAAGGTCTGGGTTGCGCCGGGGGCAGCGGACACCCTGATATCAAGATTCGACGGGACTTTTCCGGCAGCAAGGCCATCACCCAGATCAAAGCTGGTTGTCCAGTCGCCGCGTGCAACCACGTCAAGTGTGCTGCTTGCCTGATTGAGCGCGCCGAGCGATACGCTGTCGGCATTGTTTTCAGGCTTTGCAACCGTATTGAGCACAAGGCGGCTTGCCTGTGCAGAACGACGCCACAGGCTGTCAAACACACCCGCAGCACTGGCGGCCGCATCAGGCGAAACAGCAATGACCGGGCGCCCCGCAAGGGTGCGAACGCTGACGCTTTTTGGCTCGACGGGTGCCAGAAGCGAGTCGGCATTTGCAGAGAAAGTATCAAGGACCGTTTGCGTTTCCGCATCCGCTACGCTCAGCTCCTGACCAAGTGCCGCGAAAGCGCTTTTGAGTTGTGCCGACAAGGCTTCATCGGCAATGGCAATATTGGCCTTGGTTGCGCCGGAATTGAGCAGCAGCCATGCACCGGCCTGCGCCTCGTTTTCAAGCGTGACCTTGCCGCCACGCGCAAGGGCTGCGAAAGCTGGCACAGTGCTCAGCTCGGATGGAACCTGCAAGCCGGTCGCGTCAACGGTGCTGCCAGTCTTGGGAACGGAAACGACGCTCACGTCCTTGCCTGCGCGCACCAGGGCGACACCGAGACGCCACGTGGCATCATAGCTTGCAGCGCCCGGCGTGTCGGAAGAGACGAGCAGGACAACCTTGCGCGGCAACGCCGACCATGCGTCAGCGACAGTCTTGAGGCGGGCTGGGTCGTAGCTATATTCCAGATAGCTGTCGGGCGAGATTTTCAGCACATTGCCGATGGCGCGGTCGTCCTGACAGAGTTGTTCACCGATGGCCGAAGACCAGTTGATGCCCATGCGCACGAAACCGCTTGGACGAGGTGCACTATCGACGCCGATAGCGATATCGGTTTTGCCGCTGGCTTCCGTCAACCCGCGTGCGGCCACGACATTGCCGTCGAGCGCCAGCGTATAGGTCGTGCGTCCGCCATCGGCACGGATATAGTCGCCATTTACGGAAACGGACGGGTTTTCAAGCGGAATATTGGCCGGTACCGGCAGGTAGATTTCACGGCTGGCGCTGCTTGATGCCAGCGACAGAGCTTCATCGATGCCCAGATCCTTGAGGCTGACCTTTTCAGTCACTTTGGCTGGCGACACCAATGACTGGAAAGCATTGCTGATCTCGCCCGCATTGGCCGCAGTTGCAAGCGATGTGAGCAGCAGGCTTCCGGCAACAGTGCCGATAATGGTTGAATTAAGAAGGTGACGTTTGTTGATGACGGACTTAACCATGATTAATCCCTGAATTTGCGAGAAAACTTAAATGAATCATGCCTGAAATGCCTGGATGGGCATTTCCAGTAAGGATGAGGCAATGCGTTGGGAAGCGAGGCCGTCCCCATATGGATTGACGGCGCGTGCGAAACTCGCATAGTGCGCGCCATCGTCAAGAAGACGCACGACCTCACCGGCAATGCGCTCCACATCGGTTCCAACAAGACGTACCACGCCTGCCGCGACGGCTTCCGGCCGCTCGGTCACGTCACGCATGACCAGAACCGGCTTGCCGAGAGACGGCGCTTCTTCCTGAACTCCACCGGAATCGGTCAGGATAATATCTGCCCGCTCCATGAGATAGACGAAAGCAAGATATTCCTGCGGTGCGATCAGGTGGACATTATCACGCTCGCTCAACAGTTCATGTACGGGACCGCTGACATTCGGGTTGAGGTGGACCGGATAGACGATTTGCAGGTCTTCGCGGCGCGAGAGTTCCGCCAGCGCCTTGCAGATATTGCGGAAACCATCGCCAAAGCTTTCGCGGCGATGGCCCGTGACGAGCAAAAGCTTGCGCGAGGGATCGATGAAGGAAAACGTGTCGTCAAGATTGGCCTTGATGGCGGCATCGTTGCGAATGCGGCTCACGGTTTCCTTGAGCGCGTCGATGACGGTATTGCCGGTCACCAGAATTTCACCGGCAAGGCGTTCTTGGCGCAAATTGGCGGCACTCGTCTGCGTCGGCGCAAAGAGCTTTGCCGAAACGATATCGATCAGGCGGCGGTTCATCTCCTCGGGCCATGGCTTGCTGAGATCATAGGTGCGCAAGCCCGCTTCGACGTGACCGACCCGGATATTGCGGTGTTGGGCGGCGAGCGATGCGGCCATAGCGGAACTCGTATCGCCATGCACCAGCACATAATCAGGCTTGGCTGCGATGAGAACCTCGTCAAGCAGAGAAATGACCCGGCTGGTCAGCATGTTGAGCGTCTGGTTGGGCGCCATGACCTCAAGGTCGTAGTCGGGTTTGATATCAAACAGCGACAGCACCTGATCGAGCATGGTCCGGTGTTGTCCTGTAACGCAAGTTATGGATTCAATTCCATTTTGCGCGGCCAGAGCCTTGACGACCGGCGCCATCTTGATCGCTTCGGGGCGGGTCCCGAATACTGACATAACTCGCATTATCTCCACCATCATTTGTTCGCTTCATGCGCGCGGCTTAAGAACGCCACACAAAGCTGGCGTCTGCGTTCCATTGCGAACCCAAAGCGTATTTCAGACTTGATTGTTTCTGGCTCATGAAAAGCCAGTTACTCAGACTATTCTTGAGCTTTCATGCCCAGAACTGAACCCTTGCGCATGCGCAGATCGAATTAGAAAGCAATGTTTACTCCCGCGAAAAATCCCTTGGCGCGATCATCCCCTCCCAACCGGAACCGATACTGAACATTGACATCCACATAGGACATCGGTGCCGTATATTTGTCTTCGCGGAACCACCAGCGCAGGTTCAGTCCGGGACCCGCGCCAACGGCCCATTTTTCCTCCAGGAGACTGTCGAAATTACTGTTAATCGACAGATAAGGCGTCACAACCAGACGATCGCTGATGCTGTCGAGCCGGAAGCTGCGCCCCGCCCGAAAATCCAGTGTCGAGAAGGTCTGTTTGCCTTCTATGTAACGGCCAAGCTCTCCATAGCCCTGCCACATCCACCATGAGGGCACATCAAGCCGTAGATCGCCGCCCTGTCCTTCTGAAAAGGCCACGCGCAGCATCGTGTCGTTGCGGCTGTTGTCTCCCAGCCGGAACAGTCTTGCTGCTTCCAGAACCAGATTGTATTTCTTGAACGGCTTCCAGCGCACGCCAATCGAAGTCTGGGATGTGGACCATCCGGTGGGGCCGTCATTGTCATCATGAAGCGTGGTAAAGTCGCGCGCAAATAGCTCGAATATTGCACCATCACGATAACCGATCCCCGGCGGACGCCAATAAATCTCGCTGCCGAACTGGGTTGTCGAACTGCTCGTTGTGCGCCCGGGCAGGGGCGTGACGCTGCCGTGATTGATGCTCAGATAAGCGCCCCATGTGCGCGAGAGCGTTGCGACCTCACGTTTGAGATTGAACAGCTCCTGCGGCGAAAGCTGGTCGCCGATCTCGTCAATGGCGGTTTTGAGCAATTCGATCGCCAGATCATTGTCATAGACGCGCCGTGCCGCATAGGCGGCATCAACCAGTTGCGAGCCGTTCAGCCTTCCTTCGTCACGCGCCCGGTTGAACTGCGTGTAAGCTGTCGCGCTGTCGCCAACACGGGTGGCGAGATAGGCAAGATCAAGGGAAGAGACAGACTTCAATCGTCCACGGGCCAAGGCGTCGTCATAGGATTGACGCGCTTCCCGCGTCTGGCCCTGATCGACCATCTGGCCGATTTGCCGGACTTTTTCATATGCGGGATCGGGAGCCGCCTGCGGTGCCGGCTTGTTGGATGGCTGCGCCTTCGGTTTGCGGTCGGCCTTTATCTGGCGCTCGATATTATTCTGC
>JAATGD010000305.1 GCA_015654965.1 Hyphomicrobiales bacterium | reverse complement strand
CATAGAAATCGGCCCGGTTCTGCCAGGCGCGACGGTCGGCCCGGCGATCCAGATCAAGACGCATCAGGCAATCGGCAAAAGACGTGGTCTGCGCCTTGAAACCATAGCTGCGGCAGGTATTTTCATCTGCCGCTCGCTGCTCTTGCGGCGTCATGGTCACACATCCTGCGAGAAGGCTTGCAATCCCCAGTAAAACAAGCACTTTCCTATTCATTTCATTATTCCTTTTGCTTGCAATCGCCATTTAAATATAGCGCATATAATGTCGAAAACAGTGGTCAAAATATGCCACCTGATAAACTGTCAGTGATTCGACTGCCTCTCTTTCACAAAAAGAGGCTTCTTACACAAAAAGAGGTTTGCGCCCCATGGCCAATACAACAACGCACCATTCCGTCATCGATCCGGTAAAACTCGAACGTCTGGCTGAGGTTGCCGTGCGTGTCGGGTTGCAATTGCGCGAGGGGCAGGATCTCGTCATTACGGCGCCCGTCGTGGCATTGCCTCTGGTGCGGCTGATTGCCAAACACGCCTATCAGGCAGGCGCAGGCTTGGTGACGCCGTTCTTCTCCGACGATCAGATCACGCTGGCACGCTATGAAAACGCGCCTGACGCCAGTTTTGATCGCGCCGAAGACTGGCTCTATGAAGGTATGGCCAAAGCCTATGGGCAGGGTGCTGCACGGCTTGCCATTGCCGCCGGAAACCCGATGCTGTTATCGGCGCAAGACGCATCGAAAGTCGCGCGCGCCAATCGTGCCAATTCCAAGGCTTACCAGCCAGCGCTGGAAAAGATCGCCGGTTTCGACATCAACTGGAACATCATCTCCTATCCCAATCCCGACTGGGCAAAGCTGATGTTTCCCGATGATGCGGAAGACCTCGCCACGAAAAAACTGGCGGATGCGATTTTTGCCGCCTCGCGTGTCGATGTGGACGATCCGGTCGGGGCATGGGCGGCGCATAATGCAGCACTTCGCACCCGTACCCGCTTTCTCAATGGCAAGAGTTATCAGGCACTGCATTTCAAAGGCCCCGGCACCGATTTGACGGTCGGGCTTGCCGATGGTCACGAATGGCATGGCGGCGCATCGACCGCCAAAAACGGCATTACCTGCAATCCGAACATTCCGACTGAAGAAGTCTTCACCACGCCGCATGCGCTGCGTGTCGATGGCCATGTTTCGAGCACCAAACCTCTATCGCATCAGGGAACGCTGATCGAAAATATCGCCGTTCGCTTTGAGGGCGGGCGCATTGTCGAGGCGAAGGCGAGCCGGGGCGAGGAAGTGCTTTCAAAAGTGCTCGATACGGATGAAGGTTCGCGCAGGCTTGGCGAAGTGGCGCTGGTGCCGCATTCCTCGCCGATTTCGCAAAGCGGTCTTTTGTTCTACAACACGCTGTTCGATGAAAACGCCGCGAGCCATATCGCGCTGGGCCAGTGCTATTCCAAATGTTTTGTCGATGGCGCAAAACTTACGCCCGAGCAGATTGCGGCACAGGGCGGTAATTCAAGCCTCATTCATATCGACTGGATGATCGGATCGGGTGAAATCGATGTCGATGGCATTCATGCTGATGGCAGCCGCGAGCCGGTCATGCGGCGTGGCGAATGGGCCAATTGATCTTTATGCATAGAAAAGGCCGGGAATTTCCCGGCCTTTTATTGTCTCAAGCTTGGGCTTTTTGGTGTTATGACGTGCCGAAAATGGTGGATTTCGAGAACCGGAGCGCAGTGTACTTTTAGGTACATGAGCACCGGAAGCGCAGAAAACGCCATTTGCAGGCCGTCAGAGCGCCAAAATCAGTTCTTTTCCTGCACATGTGCTTCGAGGAACCACAATGCCTTGTCAAGCGAGCGGGAAGCAGCGGTGAAAATATCGGCGGTGTTGTCGTCGCCTGCCTCATCCGCATCACTGATCGACTGGCGCAGCAGATTGGCGACATCGCCATAGCGCTCGATCAGTGCCGCCAGATGATCGTGCACGGCGTAGATATCGGTCGGATAGGCTTTCAGGCTGGATTCCTTGGCGACGATCTGCGTCGTGCCCAAAGCCGTGCCGCCAAGCTGGACGGCGCGTTCGGCAATCGTATCCACATGCTCATCAAGCTCGGTGCGAAAACCGTCGAGCATCTCATGCACCGCGATGAATTGCGGTCCCTTGAGGTTCCAGTGCGCCTGCTTGGTGATCAGCGCAAGATCAATGGTCGCCGCAAGATTGCGGTTGAGAAGTGCGATGACGGTGGTTTTTGTATTGGAGGGAAGATCGTTGCGGGTTGCATGCATCGACTTCTTGGACATTTTATCCTCATATCTTTGCGACGATTGGGAGTTCGTCATGTGTCGTGGCGCGGTCACATTCCACACCCGCGGTGATAACGCAGCTTGAAGCATTTGGTTCCCGCAACTGACCGATATTTTATCGGCCTTTCTGCGCTTTGGTCTGCGGATTGTCTTGTCGTGGGGCCAATTCTGATTTACGCCAACGCCATGAAAATACTCGCTCTCGATACCGCCGCTTCCATCTGCGCCGCTGCCGTCTATGATTCGGAGTGCGATGACGTGATTGGCGCCGTCAGCGAAGATATCGGCAAGGGCCATGCCGAGGTCCTGATGGATTATGTCGAGCGGGTGCTTGACGAGGCGAAACTCTCCATTCGGGATATCGATCGCGTGGCGGTCAATGTCGGTCCGGGTTCCTTTACCGGCGTGCGCATAGGCGTGTCTGCCGCACGCGGTTTTGCGCTCGGGCTGGGGCGTCCGGCCATCGGCATTGACGCTTTTGAAGCGCTTGCGCGTGAAACGGCCGATCGATTTGCCGCCCGACCTGTGACGGTTCTGCTCGACGCGCATCGCGGCGAAATCTATGCGCAAGGTTTTGATGCCGATCTGCGTCCCCGCACAAAACCTCTGGTTCTGTCGCGGGAAGAAGCGGAAGCGCTGGTCCGTGATTTGCCGGAGGAAACCGTGCTGGCAGGCTCTGCGGCCTCGTCCATCAAGGGGTCCATCCATCGTTCCTTTGAACTGGGACCCGTCGCACCGACCGCAGGCATTGCAACCTATGCCAGACTGGCTGCGCAAAAAATTCCGGGCGAGGCACCGAAACCGCTTTATATGCGCGGGCCTGATGTCAAGCCGCAGACGGGCTTTGCCTTGCCGCGCAAGCCGACCGGAGAATGAGGCGATGATGGGCCTCTCCTTTGGTCGTTTCCGGCGCAGGGCGATTTCCGTGGAGCCGCTTGACGCACGGGACTGTCGGCTCATCCAGCCTATTCATGCGACGGCCTTTCATCATGGCTGGAGTTCGGATGATTTCCGTTCGCTGATTGTGCAGGATACGGTTTTTGGCTTCATCGCCCGTCCTGAAGGCAAGCCCCGTGAGGCGCAGGGGTTTGTGCTCTCCCGGCTTGTCGCGGGAGAGGCGGAAATTCTGACCATCGCGGTTGCCCGTTCCGCGCAGCGGCAGGGGGTCGGGCGCGCGCTGATGGATGCGGTGCTGCGCCATCTCTATCAGGAGCGTGCGGAAACGCTGTTTCTGGAAGTGGATGCCGCCAATATCGCCGCGCAGGCGCTTTATGACCGGCTCGGTTTTAAAAAGGTCGGCGACCGCCCGGCCTATTATGAAACCGCCAATGGGCGCTCGTCGGCGCTCATTCTGCGTCGCGATTTCGTCTTGCCCCCGGAACAGTCGCAATGATCGGCGCGATCCGCATCTTTCTTATGCTCGCCGCCATGGTGTTGCTCTGCCTCACGCTGTTGCCCATGCAATATCTGTTTCTGAAACTGAAAAACGGCTGGAAGCGCAGCCTGCCAAAACTGTTTCATCGCATTGCGGCGCGGCTGTTTGGCTTCCGCATCCATATTATTGGCGAGATGCATGAGGGACGCCCGCTCTTGCTGGTTTCAAACCACACCTCATGGAGCGATATCATTGTGCTGTCCACTGCGGGGCAGATGTCGTTCATCGCCAAATCCGATGTGCGCCAATGGCCGGTTTTCGGCTTTTTTGCCGTCTTGCAACGCACGGTTTTCGTGGAACGCGAGCGGCGCGGAAAAACCGGCGAGCAGACATCCGAGATCGCAAAACGCCTTGTTTCAGGCGACGCCATGGTGCTGTTTCCCGAAGGCACCACATCGGACGGCAACCGCGTCCTGCCGTTCAAGACGGCACTTTTTGGCGCAGCACACGCGGCCATCAGGGAAGCGCAAGTACCGGAAATCCTGGTGCAGCCGGTGGCGATTGCCTATACGCGTGTGCATGGCATGCCGATGGGACGCTATCACCGTCCGATTGCCTCATGGCCCGGCGATGTCGCCTTGCTGCCGCATTTGAAAGGCATTTTGCGCGAGGGCGCGATTGACGTGGAAATCCGCTTTGGCGAGCCGGTGGCGGTCAATGCCACAACCGACCGCAAGGTGCTGGCGCGCGCCATGGAAGCTAAGGTACGCGCGCTTTTGCAGACCTCGCTTCTGGGGCGTGACATTGCGGAAGATGACAACGGGTAAGTTTGTCGCCTTCCAAAGCGGCGTCAAAAGCTGTAGATAGCGCCGCATGAGCGAAAATATGACCGATCTTGAACCCGTGGCAGAAGTGCGTGCTAATACGCGCAAGGTTTTTGTCAAAACCTATGGCTGCCAGATGAATGTCTATGACAGCCAGCGCATGGCCGACAGCCTTGCCGCGGAAGGCTATGTCGCGACCGATACGCCGGACGATGCCGATCTGGTGCTGCTCAACACCTGTCATATCCGCGAAAAAGCATCCGAAAAGCTCTATTCAGCACTTGGTCGCCTGCGCAAGATGAAGGACAAGCGCGGCGCGGATGGCAAGGAACTGACCATCGGTGTCGCCGGTTGCGTGGCGCAGGCCGAGGGACAGGAAATTCTGCGCCGTGCGCCCAATGTCGATCTGGTGATCGGCCCGCAGACCTATCACCGCCTGCCTGATGCGCTGGCGCGGGTGCGCAATGGCGAAAAAGTGGTCGAAACCGAATATGCCATCGAGGACAAGTTCGAGCATCTGCCTGCGCCAAAACGTGAAGAAACGCGCAGGCGCGGCGTTTCCGCTTTCCTCACCGTGCAGGAAGGCTGTGACAAATTCTGCACTTTCTGCGTTGTACCCTATACGCGTGGATCGGAAGTCTCACGCAGCGTGAAGCAGATCGTGGCGGAGGCCGAACGCCTTGCAGATAGCGGCGTGCGCGAATTGACGCTTTTGGGGCAGAACGTCAATGCATGGCATGGCGCTGGCGATGACGGTCGCGAATGGGGACTGGGCGAGCTTTTGTTCCGCCTGGCGCGCATTCCCGGCGTGGCACGGCTGCGTTACACGACGAGCCATCCGCGTGACATGGATGATAGCCTCATTGCCGCGCATCGCGATTTACGGGCATTGATGCCCTATCTGCATCTGCCGGTGCAGTCCGGCTCCGACCGGATTCTGAAAGCCATGAACCGCCGCCACAAGGGTGATGAATATCTGCGCCTGATCGAACGTATTCGCGCGGTGCGTCCCGATATGGCGCTGTCGGGCGATTTTATCGTCGGCTTCCCCGGCGAAACCGATCAGGATTTCGAGGATACGATGAACCTCGTGCGTGAGGTCAATTACGCGCAGGCCTATTCGTTCAAATATTCGCCCCGTCCGGGAACGCCGGGGGCCGATCTGCCCGATCATGTCGAGGAAGCTGTCAAGGATGAGCGCTTGCAGCGTTTGCAGGCATTGCTGACAGAGCAGCAATATGCGTTTCAGCAGTCGATGATCGGGCGCGAGATGGATGTGCTGGTCGAAAAACCGGGCCGTGAGGCTGGACAGATGATGGGCCGTTCGCCATGGCTCCTGCCGGCGGTTATCGAAAACAGCCAGGACCAGATCGGCGATATCATTCCTGTGAAAATTTACGCGACCGGAACCAATAGTCTTATTGCGCAAAAACAGCACTGAATGCATGATGGTTAACAGGCGGATGTTTCGGCGCGTGAGTCTCTTGCCGAAAATGCTGCCGTGATTCAGATTGCAATGCGTAAACTCTCGAGGAGATACGGTTGAGCGCTACGGAAAAGCTGAAGTCTGCCAAGCCAACCAGTGAAACGCAAAAAACTCCGGTGATTGAGCCGGCAAAAAACTCCGCCAGTCATGTTACCGCAACATCGCCCTCTGGGGCCTCGGACATGGCCCATATCGTTCTCACCTTCGACAATAATCGTTTGGCGAGCGCGCTTTATGGCCAGTTCGACGAGAATCTGGCCCGTATCGAGCAGAAACTCGGGGTCGATGTCCGCTCCAAGGGCAATCAATTGTCGATCCGTGGTGAGCCGACGGCGACCGAGCAGGCGCGCCGCGCCCTCGACCATCTTTACGAGACGGTGCAGAAAGGCAACGAGCTGACGGTATCGGATGTCGATGGTGCGCTGCGCATGGCGGTGGCGGCTGACGACCAGTTGAGCCTGCCGACACTCGAAAACAAGGGCAAGCTGTCCGCTGCCCAGATTTCCACCCGCAAGAAGACGATTTTTGCGCGTACGCCCACGCAGGACGCCTATATGCGCGCGCTTGATCGGTCTGAGCTGGTGTTTGGCGTCGGCCCTGCCGGTACCGGCAAAACCTATCTTGCGGTGGCGCACGCGGCAATGCTCTTGGAACGCGGACTTGTCGAGCGTATCATCCTGTCGCGTCCGGCGGTGGAAGCTGGCGAACGTCTCGGCTTTCTTCCCGGCGACATGAAGGAAAAGGTCGATCCTTATCTGCGCCCGCTTTATGACGCGCTTTACGACATGATGCCAGCCGATAAGGTCGAGCGTGCGATCACCGCAAACGTGATCGAAATCGCGCCTCTGGCCTTCATGCGCGGGCGCACGCTTGCCCATGCGGCGGTCATTCTCGATGAGGCGCAGAATACGACTTCGATGCAGATGAAGATGTTTCTGACCCGCCTTGGCGAGGGATCGCGCATGATCGTCACCGGCGACCCGAGCCAGATCGATCTTCCCCCCGGCCAGAAATCGGGTCTGGTGGAAGCGCTGCGCGTGCTTGAGGATGTGGAGAGCGTGATAAAAGTCCGCTTCACGGAAAAAGACGTGGTACGTCATCCGCTGGTCGCGGCCATTGTCGGCGCTTATGACCGTGACGCCAAACAACATGCGCGTTCGGATTGACGGTTGTCCTTGCAATCGGCAGCCCACGTGACGATTTAACAAGATGCTGTCTGTTTTTTGAGGAACGGGCATTTCGGCCAGATGAAAGGATGATGCGGCTTGCCATGCGGGGAAGCCGCCGCAAACGTGCCAGATAGCGCTATTGATATCGATATTATGATCGAGGCCGGTTCATGGCCACAGGAGGCGGTCCTGGAAAGCCTCGTCGGAAAAGCCGTTGAGGCCGCATGGACCAATCTCGGACTTGAGCCTGCGCCGTCTGAATTGAGCGTCGTTTTCACCGATGACGCTTCCATCCAGACGCTTAACGCACAATGGCGCGGCAAGGACAAGCCGACCAATGTCCTGTCTTTTCCGGCCTTTCCGGTGAAGGCGGGCAACCAGCCCGGACCGATGCTGGGCGACATCGTGATCGCTTTCGAGACCGTCGAGCGCGAAGCTGTTGACGAGGGCAAGCCTGTCAACAATCACCTTACACACCTCGTGGTGCATGGCTTTTTGCACCTTCTCGGCTATGATCATGAAACCGATGAGGAGGCCGAGGAGATGGAGCATCGTGAACGCGAAATCCTTCATGCTCTTGCCATCTCCGACCCTTATGCTGTATGCGATTAGAACCCTAACAACGAACGACCATGGCTGATCACACATCACACCCACCGTCCGCCGGCGATAATCGCGGCGACAATCAGGACGCCGAAGGGCAAAGTACGCAACGGCCCGTCGTGGCCGAAAAGCGTTCGCTTCTTTCAAATATCTTTCCATTCATGCGCGCGCGCCAGCATTCCACCTTGCGCGAGGATCTGGCGGACGCCCTGTCCAGCACGGCAAGCCATCAGGATGAGGCCTTCTCGCCCGAAGAAAAGGCGATGCTGCATAATATCCTGCGCCTGCGTGAAATCCGCGTCGAGGATGTGATGATCCCCCGCGCCGATATCGAGGCGGTCGATATTTCCACACCCTTGTGGGAATTGCTGGAACTGTTCGAGGAATCCGGCCATTCGCGCATGCCGGTCTATGCCGAAACGCTGGATGACCCGCGTGGCATGGTCCATATCCGCGATGTTTTGAATTACATCACGCGTCAGGCGCTGCGCAAGACGCGCGAAAATGCGGCGGATGCAGCCGCAACGCCGGATGCCGCGCGCGAATTCGACATGAGCCACCTTGATCTGACCCGCTCGATCGGTGAACTCGATCTCATTCGCAAGCTGTTGTTCGTGCCGCCTTCCATGATGGCAAGTGGGCTTATGGCGCGCATGCAGGCGGCCCATATCCAGATGGCGCTGGTCATCGATGAATATGGCGGCACCGATGGTCTGGTTTCGCTGGAAGACATCGTTGAAATGGTCGTCGGCGATATTGAAGACGAGCATGATGACGAAGAAATCATGCTTTCGGATGAGGGCGACGGCGTTTTTGTCATCGATGCGCGTGCCGATCTCGATGAGCTTTCAGCAAAAATCGGCCCGAGCTTCATGGTTGACGAGCATGGCGAGGATGTCGATACGCTTGGCGGTCTGATTTTCTCCGTTCTCGGACGCATTCCTGTCGTCGGCGAAGTCGTTCAGGCGGTTCCCGGCTTTGAATTCCATGTGCTGGAAGTGGATGCGCGGCGGGTGAAGAAATTGCGCATCGTGCCGTTGTCGCAGGTCGATGCTCATAACGCACATCATGCTGCCATGGCCAATGCCGCGATTGCCGACAAGTCCCAAGGAGCGGACACGGTTGAAAGCGCCAAAGAGGGCCGATGATCGAAAGGCTCTCGACCCGCATAAGCCTTTTGGGCGGCTGGCGTCGTGCGCTGGCCGCTTTTTTGAGTGGTGCCCTGACAAGCCTGACACAGGCCCCTTATGATCTGTTCATTATTGGCTTTCTGACATTTCCTGTTCTCGTCTGGCTGATCGATGGCGCCGCGCCGCGTGAAGGAGCCGGATTTTTGCGCCGCTTTCTGCCTGCGGCAACAATCGGCTGGTGGTTCGGTTTCGGTTATTTCCTCTCCGGCCTGTGGTGGATCGGCGCGGCCCTTCTGGTCGATGCCGAACAGTTTGCATGGGCCTTGCCGTTGGCGGTTCTGGGCCTTCCTGCCTTTCTGGCGATTTTTTATGGCTTTGCAGCCCTCGTGGCCCGCCTTTTGTGGTCGGATGGGCTGGGGCGTATTTTCGCGTTGGCTTTCGGTTTCGCGCTTGCCGAATGGCTGCGCACATTCTTGCTCACCGGATTTCCGTGGAACGCTATTGGCTATGCCGCCATGCCGGTGCCGCTTCTCATGCAGTCGGTGGCCATAATCGGCCTTGTCGGCATGAGCGCTTTGGCCGTTTTCCTCTATGCTGCTACGGCGCTCCTTTCAGGCGGACGCCTTGCCCGGAGCGGCATTGTTTGTGCCATCCTTCTTGCAGCGCTCCATACGGGCTTTGGCGCATGGACCCTTTCAAACGCCCCGTCGATTGATGAAGAGAAAGGCCGTTTTGCGGTTCGCATTGTCCAGCCTTCCATCCAGCAGGCGCTTAAATGGGACAATAATGAACGCCGCTCCATTTTCGACAAGCTGATCGCGCTCTCGGCAAAGCAGCCGGAAGGGGCTAAACCAAAGCCCGACGTTATCATCTGGCCCGAAACGGCGGTGCCTTATATTTTAAGTTCGACCCCGCAGGCACGACACCGCATCGGCGAAACGTTGCAGGACGGGCAGGTGCTTCTGACGGGTGCCGTGCGTGAGGAAAAAAGCCCGGACGGCCCGGATGGCCCGGACGGCAATGAGCCGCGTTATTACAATGCCATTCTGGCAATCGACCATCAGGGCGAAATCATTGCGTCTGCCGACAAGGTGCATCTGGTTCCCTTTGGCGAATATCTGCCTTTCGAGGGTTTTCTGCGTTCGCTCGGTCTTCAGGAAGTGGTGGAAATGCCGGGCGGCTTTACGGCCGCTTCTGCACGGCGTGCCTTGACGCTTGCAAACGGCATGAGCTTCCTGCCGCTTATCTGCTATGAGGCGATCTTTCCCGATGAGCTTGGTTTTACGCGTCCGAAAGCCAATGCCATCCTCAATGTCACCAATGATGCATGGTATGGCGACACGCCCGGTCCCTACCAGCATTTCCGGCAGGCGCAATTGCGCGCTGTGGAACAGGGGTTGCCGCTCATTCGTGTGGCCAATAACGGCTTTTCCGCCATAATCGACCCTTATGGTCGAATCACTGATAGCCTGACGCTGGATGAAGTGGGGGTGATCGACGCCTCCATACCACAATCGCGAGTACCCTTCTGGGGTGCTGCTCCCGGATGGGTGGAAGCCGTAACGATACTGTTAACCTTGCTGGTTGTCAGTGGGGCTTTCAGGGTGTCATTCCGGCGCCGTTCACATTGACAGGACATTTTTGATAATATGTTATAATCGAGAAGCGACGTTTCCCGGTCGAGACCGTCAGATTACCTCCCAAAATATAATGATATCACTGTTTACATGAACAGGATATGAATGAAAACTCGCAGCTGCGAGGAGTAACAGGTGCATGATTGAGAATAAGAAGAAGCCCAACCCGATTGATGTGCATGTCGGCAGCCGCATCCGTTTGCGTCGTAACATGCTGGGTTTCAGTCAGGAAAAGCTCGGCGAAAGTCTCGGAATAACCTTCCAGCAGATCCAGAAATACGAGAAAGGCACCAATCGCGTCGGTGCCAGCCGCCTTCAGGCGATTTCTTCCATTCTCAATGTTCCGGTGTCTTTTTTCTTTGAAGACGCTCCCGGTTCGCACAGTGCGACCGCGTCTGGTTTTGCCGAAGACAATGAAGCGACCTATGTCGTTGATTTTCTCAATTCCAACGAAGGCGTTCAGCTCACGCGTGCTTTTACCAAGATTTCGGACCCCAAGGTGCGCCGCAAGATCATCGATCTTGTGAAATCGCTCGCAGCCGATACCGAATAAGAGCCGCATATAAAGCAATGAAGCCGGTTTTTTGCGTCAGGCGCCGGTCTTCACGCGAATATGCAATGAATATGCCCTAAATAGACATTGACGGTTTATTCCCAACTTCGCTAACACATTCATGCGCCCGGAAAGCTCCGGGCGCTACTGTGTTTTCCATGACGGGCATTCGCGCCGTTGGATTTTCAAGAGGGGTTACCCGTGTCGCGCAGTTCTTATCTCTTCACCAGCGAATCCGTGTCTGAAGGTCATCCGGACAAGGTTTGCGATCGTATTTCCGATGAAATCGTTGACATGATCTATAAGGAGGCGCGCCGTTCGGGCGTTGATCCGTGGTCTGTCCGTGTCGCCTGCGAAACGCTCGCCACCACCAACCGCGTGGTGATTGCCGGTGAAGTGCGGGTGCCGGAAACCTTTCTCAAGAAGAACAAGGACGGCACCATCGCCCATGACAAGGCGGGACATCCCCTCATCAATCCGTCGCGTTTTCGTGCGGCGGCGCGCAAGGCTATTCGCGAAATCGGCTATGAGCAGGACGGTTTCAACTGGCGCACGGTGAAGATCGATGTGCTTTTGCATCCGCAATCCGCCGATATCGCGCAGGGCGTCGATAATGCTGCCGACCGTCAGGGCGAGGAAGGCGCGGGCGATCAGGGCATCATGTTCGGCTATGCCTGCCGCGAAACCCCCGACCTCATGCCGGCTCCGATCTATTATTCGCACAAGATTCTCGAAAAGCTCGCCGAAGCCCGCCACAAGGGCGCGGGCGACGCTG
>JAATGD010000393.1 GCA_015654965.1 Hyphomicrobiales bacterium | reverse complement strand
GCGCGGCCAATCGCCAGTTGCTGCTGCTGTCCGCCGGAAAGATCGCCGCCGCGACGCGGCAACATGTCTTTGAGAACAGGAAAAAGGCTGAATATCTCGTCTGGAATGAACCGCTCAGAACGTTTGAGCGGCGCATAGCCGGTTTCGAGATTTTCCCTGACCGATAAAAGCGGAAATATCTCTCGCCCTTGCGGCACATAACCGATGCCGCGGCTGGCCCGCGCATAGGGCGGCAGCGATTTCATATCTGTGTCATCAAGCCGGATTTGCCCGCCGCTCACCGCCTGCTGCCCGGTAATGGCGCGTAAAAGGCTCGTCTTGCCGACACCGTTGCGACCGAGAACGCAGGTGATCTGTCCGGCCTTTGCATTGAGCGAAACACCGCGCAAGGCCTGTGCCGCACCATAATGGAGGCTTATATTGTCAACCTTCAGCATTTTGCCTCCTCATCGTCCCAGATAATTCTCGATCACTTTGGGGTCGGAACTGACAAAATCGATCGACCCTTCCGCAAGGACCGCGCCTTCGGCAAGACAGGTCACTTTCACGCCAAGGTCGCGGATAAAATCCATGTCATGCTCGACCACGACAACCGAGCGCGTCTGCGCAATTTCCTTCAGGAGAATGGCCGTCTCCTTGGTTTCGGCATCGGTCATGCCCGCGACCGGCTCATCGACCAGAAGCAGTTTCGGCTCCTGTGCCAAGAGCATGCCGATTTCAAGCCATTGTTTCTGCCCATGTGAAAGATTGGCCGCCAGTTCACTACGCCGCGCCCATAGCCGGACAGTCTTGAGAATTTCCTCAATCCTTTGACGGTCGGCTGCATCCTGACGATGAAAAAGCGTTGCCCACACGCCGCGTTTGCGGTCGAGCGCCAGCTCGATATTATCCCAGACCGTGTGGCTCTCGAACACGGTGGGTTTCTGGAATTTGCGCCCGATGCCGATCTGCGCGATATCCGCCTCATCCTTTTTGGTGAGATCGATATTGCCCTCGAAGAAGACTTCGCCCTCATCGGGCCGTGTCTTGCCAGTGATGATATCCATCATCGTGGTCTTGCCAGCGCCATTCGGCCCGATAATGGCGCGCAATTCCCCCGGCTCGATCACGAAGGACAAGGAGTTCAGCGCCTTGAACCCGTCGAAGGAAACGGAAACACCATTGAGATAAAGCAGGCTCTTTGTGCTCTCGGTCATTGTCCCTCTCACTCCGCAGCCGTTGCCTGCAATTTCGCCTCGTCCTTGCTCTCTGCCTTCTGCGGCCTGCGCCATGCCATGAAGGCGTGAAACGTGCCGACAATACCTTTAGGCAAAAACAGCGTAACAGCGACAAACAAAGCGCCCAGCACGAACAGCCAGATTTCGGGGAAAGCCGTAGTAAAAACACTCTTGCCAAAATTGACCAGAACCGCACCGATGACGGGTCCCACCAGCGTAGCGTGGCCGCCCACGGCGGTCCAGATGACGACTTCGATAGAATTGGCAGGCGTGAATTCGCCCGGATTGATGATGCCGACCTGTGGCACATAAAGCGCGCCCGCAAGTGCTGCCATCATCGCGGAAACGGTAAAGATGAAGAGCTTGTAGTTTTCAGGCCTATACCCCAGAAAGCGCGTCCGGCTTTCGGCATCGCGCACACTGACCAGAACCTTGCCGAATTTGGAGTTCATGACGAGCGAGCTGAAGATCAGGGCAAGTGCCAGAAGGAAAGCAGAAGCCGCAAAGAGTGCTGCCCGCGTTCCGCCCGCCTGAATATTGAAGCCCAGTATATCCTTGAAATCGGTCAGGCCGTTATTGCCGCCAAACCCCATTTCATTGCGGAAGAAGGCGAGCATCAGCGCATAGGTCATGGCCTGCGTGATGATGGAGAGATAGACGCCCGATACGCGCGAACGAAAAGCGAACCAGCCGAAGATGAAGGCAAGCAGACCCGGCACCAGCAGCACCATCAGCATGGCAAACCAGAAATGATCAAAACCATACCAGTACCAAGGCAGTTCCTTCCAGTTGAGGAACACCATGAAATCCGGTAGGTCCGGATTGCCATAGACGCCGCGCGCGCCAATCTGGCGTACCAGATACATGCCCATCGCATAGCCGCCGAGCGCGAAGAATGCCGCATGTCCAAGCGAAAGAATACCGGCAAAACCCCAGACGAGATCAAGCGCCAGCGCGAGCATGGCGTAAGTAAGATATTTGCCGAACAGCGCCATCATATAGGTCGGCACATGCAAGGGGTGGTCAGGCGTGGTCATGAGATTGAACGCCGGAATAATCACGGCAAGAGCCATCAGGATGAGTGCCGCAACCAGCACGCCACGGTCATGGACGCGAAAGAGATAAGAGGTGATCATGCTTCCACCGCCCTGCCTTTAAGCGCGAACAGGCCGCGCGGGCGTTTCTGGATAAAGAGGATGATGAGAACCAGCACAAGGATTTTACCAAGTACGGCGCCTGCATAGGGTTCGAGAAACTTGTTGAGGATGCCGAGCGAGAAGGCACCGACCAGCGTACCCCAAAGATTGCCGACACCGCCGAACACCACCACCATGAAACTGTCGATGATATAGCCTTGGCCGAGATTGGGCGAGACATTGTCGATCTGCGACAGCGCCACCCCGGCCATTCCGGCAATGCCGGAGCCAAGCGCAAAAGTGAAAGCATCGACATAGGGTGTGCGGATACCCATGGAGGATGCCATGCGACGGTTCTGTGTGACGGCGCGCATCTGCAAGCCGAAACGCGAGCGTTTAAGCACAGCAAGCAGCGTGAAAAACACGGTCAAAGAGAAGACGATGATCCACAGACGGTTCCATGTGACCGTCATGCCGCCCAGATCGAACGCCCCCGACATCCATGAGGGATTCCCCACTTCGCGGTTTGTGGGGCCAAAGATGGAACGCACCGCCTGTTGCAGGATGAGCGAGATACCCCATGTCGCAAGCAGCGTCTCAAGCGGACGCCCATAGAGAAAGCGGATGACACCGCGTTCGATCACCATACCAACCAAGGCTGTAAAAAGAAAAGCCAGCGGCAGCGCAATCGCAAGCGACCAGTCGAACAGTCTCGGATAGCTGCTACGGATGACATCCTGCACCACGAAAGTCACATATGCGCCGAGCATGACCATTTCGCCATGCGCCATATTGATGATACCCATGACGCCAAAGGTGATGGCAAGGCCGATGGCGGCAAGCAGGAGAACCGAGCCGAGCGACAATCCGTACCAGACATTCTGCCCCGCATCCCAGTAAGCCTGTTTCTGCTCGATATAGGCGATGGCACTATCGAGCGCTGTCACCAGTTGAGGCTCGGCATCGTTACTCGCACCGTTGAGAACAGACAGGACCGAACGATCACCATGATCCTGCAAAAATTGCGCCGCCTTGAGTTTTTCCTCCAAGGGCCGATCCGAAGACAGGAGCGCGGAGGCCCGCGCTTTTTCGAGAAGCGCACGGATGGCTCCATCCTGCTCCTTGGCAAGAGCTGCCTCGACCGGCTCCAGCGCTTCCGCATTGGGACTGGCCGCAATGGTTTGCGCAGCCCGCAACCGTTCTGCCCGGTTCGGGCTCATCAATGTCAGACCGCCCAGAGCCGTGCGCACCGCACGGCGGACGGAATTATTGACCTTGACCTTTTCCATAGCACTTTTGGGCGCGTCACCCGCAGCCTCGCCACTCACCGGATCGGTCAACTGGAAATTTGCACCCGAAGATTTTACGATGAACACACGGCCATCGGACTTGCGCGCATAAAGATCGCCATCACCGAGCGCCTCAAGCACCGGGACAACCCGCGCATCGCCCGTTCCGGCAAGTGCTGAAATCCGTTCCTGCATCTGCGCGAAATTCGCCTTGCCAAGCGCATCGACCAGCACCTGAAAATCATCCGCCTTGGCAGGTATCGTCAGGGCAGCGAATAAAAGCGCAAGATAAAGCAAGATGGACCGGAACCGGCATTGCATGGGTTGATCACCTGTCTGTGGGATTCATACGTGATGACACTTCAAAGGGCGGCTAGGCCGCCCTTTGTTTGCGGAGATGATCAGGAGCCGCCCTGCCCGCCGCATTTGCCGGTTGCGACATTGAAGTTGCCGCAGGACATCGGCGCACGCCAGTCGGAGATGAGGTTCTTGGAATCAGGCAGGTAATCGGACCATTCATCGCCGACGATCAGTCCCGGCGTCTGGCTGACGATCTCGAACTGGCCATTTGACTGGATTTCACCGATCAGCACAGGCTTGGTAATATGGTGGTTCGGCATCATGGCCGAAAAACCGCCCGAAAGATTGGGTACAGAAACCCCGATCAAGGCATCGATCACCGCATCCTGATCGACGGTGCCTGCCTTTTCAACCGCTTTCACCCACATATTGAAGCCGATATAGGTTGCTTCCATCGGGTCATTGGTGACGCGCTTGTCGTTCTTGGTGAAGGCACGCCATATGTCGATGAACTGGGCATTGACCGGATTATCGACCGACTCGAAATAGTTCCATGCCGCGAGATGGCCGACCAGTGGGCCTGTATCGATACCGGCCAGTTCTTCCTCGCCGACCGAGAAAGCGACGACTGGAATATCCTCTGCCTTCACGCCCTGATTGGCGAGTTCCTTATAGAAAGGCACATTGGCGTCGCCATTGACGGTCGAAACCACCGCCGTCTTCTTGCCTGCCGCGCCAAAGCTCTTGATGGCGGCGACTTCCGTCTGCCAGTCGGAGAAACCGAACGGGGTATAGTTGGTGCGGATATCCTCGGGCTTCACGCCCTTGGAAATGAGATAGGCTTCGAGAATCTTGTTGGTCGTGCGCGGATAGACATAATCGGTGCCTTCCAGCACCCAGCGCTCGACGCCCTCGTTCTCCATCAGGTAATCCACAGCCGGAATTGCCTGCTGGTTGGGGGCCGCACCAGTGTAGAACACGTTACGCTCAGACTCTTCGCCTTCATATTGCACGGGATAGAACAGGATATTGTTCAATTCCTTGAAAACCGGCAGCACCGACTTGCGCGACACCGAAGTCCAGCAACCAAAGACGGCTGCAACCTTGTCCTGCGCAATCAGCTGGCGCGCCTTTTCAGCAAAAAGTGGCCAGTCGGAAGCCGGATCGACAACGACGGCTTCCAGCTTCTTGCCCAGAACGCCGCCCTTCTTGTTCTGTTCGTCGATGAGCATCAGGACCGCGTCCTTGAGCGTCGTCTCGGAAATCGCCATGGTACCTGAGAGCGAATGAAGGACACCGATCTTGATGGTGTCTTCTTCCGCCAATGCTGCGGACAGGCTTGGTATCGTCAAGGCGCTTGCAAAAAGCGCGGCAAGTAGTTGCGACCGGAATGTCATGGAGTGCCCCTCTTGGCTGGATGGTGCCGGTTTTCCGGCTTCCTTGTAATTATCGGAGAGGGGAATGGTTTTGCTTATACGTCAAATGACGTAGTTACCGGGGGGAAATATGCATTATGGGGAATATCTGTTATCTCTCAAAAAAAAGCGGCCATAAAAGAGCCGGAGGGGAAATGAAAAAATATGGTAGCGCGGCAACGCATCATTCCGGTCCGAAGGGAGTATAACCGCTGGGTCGCGGATGAAACGCTCGAAGACTATGCCTTGCGCTTTACCGCCAAAAGTGCGCGTCGTTTCTCGTCCAACCGCATTGCGCATACGGCAATCGGCGCGATTTCCTTTCTGGCACTGGAAGCCATTGGTGGCGCGATCACTCTTTCCTATGGCACCAGCAATGCCATTGCGGCCATCATCGTCGCAAGTCTCGTCATGCTGGCCGTTGGCCTGCCGATCAGCCGCTATGCCATGCGCCACGGCGTTGATATCGACCTTCTGACACGCGGTGCAAGTTTTGGTTATATCGGCTCGACGGTTACCTCACTCATCT
>JAATGD010000185.1 GCA_015654965.1 Hyphomicrobiales bacterium | reverse complement strand
TGCCGACCGGCCCGATCACGGTGCCGTTGGCGTCTTCCACAGATGCGGCGACATCGAGGGCGACGAAGATTTCGTCTTCCACGACCAGTATCCGTCGCTGTTCCAGATCATTCACCATTGCCTTGCTGGCTCCTTACCGGTTCCTTGATTGCACCCCGAAAACTGCGAAACGCTTTTCGGACAAGATGCGCGTCAAACGAAACACTGGGCGCTGCCAATTGGAAATGCATGAATGCGTTCACGGGTTCCCTCAAAACGACGATAATTCATTGATGGTTTATCAATCCTTTACGGGGCAAGGCGGAGGGAGCGTCAGAAGGCGGTGAAGGTGAGCGTGGTCAGCGAGCGCACGATATTGGGGATATCGAGCACATTTCTGGTAATGAATTTGCCGATATCCTCGCCTTCCGCGACATAGATTTTTGCCAGCAGGTCGAATTCGCCACTGGTGGAATAGAGTTCGGAGACGATCTCGCGCTGATAAAGCTCGTCCGCCACCTCATAGGTCTTGCCGGGGGCGCACTGCAATTGCAGGAAAACGGGTTTCATGGTTCGTCCTTTCGCGGTGGCTGACAAATCCCCGCCATATTTGCGGGACATTCGGGTAACGATTGTTCAACGCCTGCCACCAATATGATATGCACTGGTTCAAACACGCCCGGGCATCGGAAATCAAGGGCCTACAGCATCGGCCCCGAAAATCGGAATCGATTTTTGAAAAACACGATGCGTCAATGCTGGTGTTCAGGCTTTTTATTGCCCGAATTGCTTATATTTACACAATTGTCTTTTTCATTGGGCGAGTGGTATGACTTCCAACAGATTGCAACCCAGATTGCCATAAAATGTTCTTTGTTCTACCGGAAGTTCTGCTCCTTTTTTCGTTTTCTTTTGTCGTCGCGTGGTTGTTTGACCGCGATCGCACCTATCTGCTCTGGTGCAGCTTCTGCTATTTCTGCATTGGCCTTGCCATGCTCATGCAGCTTGCCGATGTGCCTGAAGACCCCGAGGCCAATGCGGTTTTTGCGGTGGTTTTTTATATTATTGGCATATTGGCGGGTGGGCATGGGCTTTTAAAGCGCTCAAAAATACGCATGTCCCCGGTTTTGGCTGGCCTTGCCTTCATCCTGATTGTCGGCGCGACGCTCTATTATCTCCATGTCAGTCCCAATTTGACGGCGCGGGTCTATGTTCTCAATGGCGGCATTTCGGTTCTGATCCTCGCTTTTACCTGGAAACTCCGTGCCTTGTTTCGTGGTCCGGTGATCGACCGCATGATCGTCGGCATCCTGTGCTTGCTCGGCCTGCAATTTCTGCCGCGCACCATGCTCACGGTCAATTCGCTGATCGGCGAGGACAGCTATGCCGATTTCGCTCTCACGCCCTTCTGGCACTGGACGGTTTTTACGGTTGCCATTTTTTCGGTCCTTGCAGGGCTGATCATCTTTGCCACGGCGGGCGTTGACAAGGTGGATGAACTCATTCACGAGCGCGATACGGACCTTTTGACGGGTCTTCTCAACCGGCGCGGCCTCGAAATGCGCCTGCGCGCGCAGCGCAAACTACATCCCTCGGGCTGGGTCGCGGTCTGCGATATCGACTATTTCAAATCCATCAATGATTTTTACGGTCATGCGGCGGGTGATGGCGCGCTCAAGGAATTTGCCGACCTGATCAGGGCGAGCTTGATAGACGGTGGACTGGCGGCGCGCACGGGCGGGGAAGAATTCGTGCTGTTCCTCAAGGACATGGACCGGGCATCGGTGATCGAACTCCTCGACGGCATTCGAGGGAATGTCAGGGCATTCAAATTCTCCCACCTCTCGGATAATGACTATATCACATGCTCTTTCGGCAGCGTGCGATTGCTTGGCGATGATGATTTCTGGCAGGCTGTGGAAAGGGCCGACCGGATACTTTATGAGGCCAAGGAGGCTGGACGGAACCGCACTTTTGTTGAATGAAGAGTGGAATAAGGCGGATAAAAGATGGCTGGTCAAAAGAATGTGTTTGCGCGATTTTGCCTGAAAGGGTGACATGGGCCAGCAAACAGGTTTTATTCCGGTCATTTCATCTTTTCAGCTTCGGGATTGTTCTGACCCAATGAAATTAGTGCATTATAAATATGTGATTGCCGCGGCGGCATGTTTTTTTGCACCTATTGTTGCTTCGACCGGGGCTGTTGCCATGTCCAGGCAGGAGAAAAGCCAGCTTGAAGAGCTTGATCCGCAGACCCGTCTGGAGCAGCGCTGCGATCTGGAGGCGATGGAGCGCATCAGCCGTGAAGAGCACAGGTTCGATGTGGACAAGGTTCTGGCCTATGCCTTCGCCGATCCGGCTTTTTCAAAAAATGGCATGCGCACCAATGGCGCCGCATTTCGTTCGCGCGAGCACTGGTACAGGCTTTCCTATAGCTGCCAGACCGATGCCGGTCATATCAATGTGACGTCATTTGAATACAGGATCGGCGAGGAAGTGCCGCAATCGCAATGGGCCGCGCATTATCTCGTGCCCTGATTGTCCGCTGATGGATCAGTCTTTCGATATGCGCAGGCAAGGGGAACAAAAGCCCGCTTCGCGACTTATAAACTGGTAAACCAGAGGACGGTTTTTGCCCTGTCTATGGGTAATACTTACCTGCATTCCGCTTTTTGAGGATGGGGTGTTGGTATTTTTTGCTATTGAAGGATGGTAATTGCGCGTATAAATTTCGTACACGGTTTAAAGAACGGTATGCTTGTGGCATCCTATCCATAAACTCCTCTGGTAGTGTTTAGGCCACGAAACATGGAGAGGCGGTTATGAAATTATCAAAACGCACATTTGCATTCGCGCTCGCGGTGACGCTTGGCTCATTCACGCTGCCGGTATCGGCCAGCTATGCCGACCAGACGCTTCTGAACGTGTCCTACGATCCGACGCGTGAACTCTACAAGGATTATAATGCCGCTTTTGCCGAGCACTGGAAGAAGGAGACGGGTGAAACCGTCACCATCCGCGCCTCGCATGGCGGCTCGGGCAAGCAGGCGCGTTCGGTGATCGACGGACTGCCGGCCGATGTCGTCACGCTCGCCCTTGCCGACGACATCGATCAGATCGCCGCGCGCGGCCTGCTCGCGAAGAACTGGCAGAAGCGCCTGCCGCTCAATTCCACGCCCTATTATTCGA
>JAATGD010000416.1 GCA_015654965.1 Hyphomicrobiales bacterium | reverse complement strand
GGGCGTAAACTACTAACTGGTCGGATTGCTCAGGCGCCTGCCCGCTCCATGCCCAACCGGGCGATGCGGCGAAGCTCGTCGATCTGGGTCAGGCCGCCATTGCGTTCGTAATGCCAGAAGGTCCAGCCGTTGCAGGCGTCGAGGCCCTGCACCTCAGCGCCAACCCGGTGGATCGAGCCGGCGATATCGCCGACGGCGAGCGTGCCGTCGGCGCGAACTTTGGCGGCCCAACGCTTCTTCGAATCGTAGAGCATCGTGCCGGGCTTCATCACGCCGGCGTCGAGCAGGCTGATGAAGGCAACGCGTGGCTCGGCACGCTTGCCGGAAATCATGGCAAGTTCCTCGACGGCCATCGGCTTCACCGATGCAATGCGTTCGCTGGCGGCATCGATGTAAGTCTGCTCGCGCTCGACGCCTACGAAATTGCGGCCGAGTCGCTTCGCAACGGCACCGGTCGTGCCTGAGCCGAAGAAGGGATCGATGATGACGTCGCCAGGCCTGGTCGACGCGAGCATGATGCGGGCGAGCAGCGCCTCGGGCTTCTGCGTCGGATGCAGCTTGTCGCCCTTGTCGTCCTTCAGGCGTTCCGCCCCCGTGCAGATGGGGTACAGCCAGTCGGAACGCATCTGGATGTCGTCGTTCGCGGCCTTCATCGCCTCGTAGTTGAAGGTGTAGCCCTTGCCCTTCTGGTCGCGGGACGCCCAGATCATCGTCTCATGCGCGTTCTGGAAGCGGCGGCCGCGGAAGTTCGGCATCGGGTTGGTCTTGCGCCAGACGATATCATTCAAGAGCCAGAAGCCGATATCCTGCAACTGCGTGCCGACGCGGAAAATATTGTGGTAGGAGCCGATGACCCAGATGGTGCCATTTGGTTTCAGCACGCGGCGGCAGGCGAGGAGCCAAGCGCGGGTGAAGGCATCATAAGCCTGAAAGCTCTCGAACTGGTCCCAGTGATCGTCCACCGCATCGACCTTCGACTGGTCGGGCCGGTGCAGATTGCCGTCGAGCTGGAGATTATAGGGCGGGTCGGCGAAGATGACATCGACGGAATGGTCGGGCAGACGTTCAAGTGCTGAAACGCAATCACCCTTGATGATGGAGTCGAGCCAGGCGGTACGTGGGGCCTCAATGGGCAACTCATGCGCAAGACGTACTAGGGACATGGGATACTCGATTACCTGTGGACGCGGAAAACTTGCCCTTATGGTTACCGAACAGGGTAAATATGCCGTTAACGACAAGTAATTGAAATCGTAAACTTTTTCTTAAAATAAACGCCATGCTCCATCTGACTGCGGTTTGGGCGGCTTCCAGTCCCGCCAATTGCGCCCTTACCATCAGGGGGTGTCAACAATATTGCATGATTATCGGCTATCCATGGTTTTCTTCACCGCCTTTATGGTAGTGAGTCAAAAAGCCCGATATTGTCAGGTGTATTGTTCATGAATGTCGCGTGGGCGCGTAAAAACCGATTTCTGAGACTGTTTTTCGTCCCCTTCCGGCTGCGTGCGGTGGTGCGCGGCAATGAAATCGGCCTTGCGCTGGCGGGGGCCGTCATCGGCGTCATTTCCGCAATCGCGGTCGCCATGATCAGTGCCATCTCGCAATGGATGCATGAGGCCATTTTTGCGCTTGATCCCAATGAGCGGCTCAGCGCCGCAACCCGGCTTTACCCCAGCGCCTATATCGCGCCGCTTGCGGGCGGCATTCTCATGGGCATCATTATCTGGGTTCTGGCGCGCTGGCGCAAACGCCCCATCGTTGACCCGATTGAAGCCAATGCACTGCATGGCGGCAGGCTTTCGCTGACCGACAGTTTTATCCTCGTCGGGCAAAACCTTGTTTCCAACGGTTTTGGCGCATCCATCGGGCTTGAAGCGGCCTATACACAGCTTGCCAGCGGCTTTGCCTCGCGCATCGGGCGCGCCATGAAACTGCGCCGCGCCGATCTGCGTACGCTGGTCGGCTGCGGGGCTGCCGCGGCCATTGCCAGCGCCTTCAACGCGCCGCTCACCGGCGCTTTTTATGCCTTTGAGCTCATCATCGGTGTCTATTCCATCGCAACGCTGACGCCCGTCGTGGTCGCGGCCATTGTCGGCGCACTGGTCACGCAAGCCATGGGCGGCGCGGAATTCGTCATCAATATCGGCCAGATCGACACTATCACACCACGCGATTACCTCCCCGCGCTCCTGTTGGGTTTTCTATGTGCGGGACTTGGTATTTTGGTCATGCGCGGGGTTACTTTCGTGGAAAGAGCGACACGCGAAAGCGCGCTTCCCAACATCTTCACGCCTGCGATCGGCGGTGTGCTCGTTGGTATGATCGCCTTTTTCTCACCGCAGGTTCTGGCATCGGGTCATGGTGCGCTCTATATCGACCTGCATGCCCAAATGGCCATTCCCGCACTCATCTTGCTGATCCTTGCCAAATCGCTGGCGGCAGCCATTTCTATTGGCACCGGCTTTCGCGGCGGCCTGTTTTTCGCGGCCCTTTTTCTGGGAGCATTGGCTGGCAAACTGTTTGCGGCCATTGCCGCCCTCGTCCTGCCCACGGGGCTGGCGCTTGCTCCCGAAGTCTATGCGGTCATAGGCATGAGCGCGCTTGCGGTCGCCATTGTCGGCGGGCCGATGACCATGACATTCATGGCGCTGGAACTGACCGGCGACTTTCCGATTTCCATGGTGGTGCTGGGGGCCGTGGTTTCCTCTTCGCTCATGGTGCGCAAGACGTTTGGCTACTCATTTGCGACATGGCGCTTTCACCTGCGCGGCGAAGTCATCCGCTCGGCGCATGATATCGGCTGGATTCGCGATCTCACCGTCAGCCGCATGATGCGCCATGATGTGCGCACAGTGCTCATCGACACCGATATCGAAACTTTTCGTCATGATTTTCCGCTCGGCTCCACGCAGCGGGTGATCGCGGTGGATGCGCAAGGGCGCTATGTCGGCATGATCCCGGTGCCGGAAGTCTATGCCGACAGTTTTGACAGCCCCGAAAACCCGCACAGCATCGCGGAACTCCTCCAATATCAGGATCAGTTCCTGCTGCCACAAATGAATGCAAGGGAAGCGGTCGTCCGCTTCGACCGTGCGGAAAGCGAAGCGCTTGCCGTCGTCAACAATGCGCAGGAGCGAAAAGTGATGGGCCTTTTGAGCGAAGCCCATACGCTGCGGCGTTACAGTGAAGAACTCGACCGCAGGCGGCGTGAAGTCTCGGGCGAGGTTTGACCCGGGAGGCGGAAAGGTGTAGCTCAACGCGATCAAGTCGGCGCGGCACCCTCCTTTTTCGCGGCCACCCTCTCACATGCTTGCATTAAAGGCTAAAATCATGGCGGCTCCATCCCTCATCATCTTCGATTGCGATGGCGTTCTGGTCGATTCCGAGATCATCGCGGCGGAAGTGGATGCAGCGCTGCTCACAGAAGCCGGATATCCGATCTCGGCCGAGGACATGGCCGAGCGTTTCGCAGGCCTCACATGGCAGGATATCCTGCTCAGCGTCGAGCGCGAAGCAGGCATTCCGCTCTCCGCCTCGCTGCTCGACAAATCCGAAAAACTGCTCGACGAGCGGTTGAAAAACGAGGTTCAGGCCGTCGAGGATATTGTCGAGGTGGTGTCGGCACTCAAACTTCCCAAATGTATCTGCTCCAATTCCAGCAGCGAGCGGCTGAAGCTGATGCTCGAGCGCGTCGGGCTTTATGAACTCTTCGCACCGCATATTTTTTCGGCCAAGGAAGTTGGAGCCAAAAAGACCAAGCCCGCGCCGGATGTCTTCCTGTATGCCGCGCAGCAATTCGGCGTCGATCCAAAGGATGCCATCGTAATCGAGGATTCGGTGCACGGCATTCACGGCGCGCGCGCAGCCGGCATGCGCGTCATCGGCTTTACGGGCGGCGCGCACACCTATCCGGGCCACGCCGACAAGCTGACCGATGCGGGTGCTGAAACAGTCATTCATCGCCACAAGGATCTTGCAGGCGTGATCGAAGCCCTGTCAATCTGGACGGATGCCTGACAGAACGCGCCGCAATCTCAACTCAGGTTGAACTTGCGCCGTTCCGCAGCTGAGGATGCGACGAAGGCACGCGCATCCGCCGCCGTCATGGGCTTGCCAAAATACCAGCCCTGCGCCTGAACCGGCATGCCGATCTGGCGGAAATAAAGCGCCTGCGCTTCTGTTTCAACGCCTTCCACCACCACATCCAGCCCATGTTCGTGGGCCATCGACAAGATTTGCGGCAGAATGGAAACCGTCTCCTTGTCGGTGCTCGCGGTTCGTGTGAACGACTTGTCGATCTTGATGGCATCGACTTTGAGTTCGCCCAGATAAGAAAGGCTCGAATAGCCGGTTCCGAAATCATCGATATAGATATAATGCCCCTTCTCGCGCAGGCGCTGGATACCGGATGACGCGGTGGCGAAATCGACCGCCGTGCGTTCCGTCAGTTCAAGCCCGATTTGCTGGGGCGCGATGGATGCCGCAGCCAGCAGGCTCTCCATATGCATCTCGAATTCCACGTCATCGAGGTCCTGCGCGCTGATATTGATGCTGATACGCATGGCAGACCGTCCGCGCAGGAATGTGCCCATTTCCGCGGCTATGGTTTCCAGAATATAAGGCGTGATCTTGCGGATCAGGCCGCT
This sequence comes from Hyphomicrobiales bacterium, assembly GCA_015654965.1. GTDB lineage: Bacteria > Pseudomonadota > Alphaproteobacteria > Rhizobiales > Rhizobiaceae > Brucella. The sequence goes on along the minus strand of JAATGD010000416.1, from coordinate 3,181 downwards.
TTGTTCAGCCCTTGGAATGAACACATCGGGTGGAATGAATTCGCCTTTCTGCAACTCCCAGCGGATCAGCGCTTCAAAACCCGTCACCTCGCCATCCAGCATATTGACGACCGGCTGATAAACCACGTCCAGTTGCTTCTTGGCCAATGCGCGGGAAAGCAGGGCCATCAGGGAACTGCCGCGATTGCGATACATGATCCAGACCAGCCCGAGGCCGCCCGTCAGCAGCATGCCGATAAAGACGGACAGAAACACCCGCAGGCGGGCGGCAAGGCTGGTACGGTCGACATCGGCCTGCAAGGCAATACAGACCTCCGAGGCTTCATCGCATTCATACTGGATGAAACGGTCGCCAAAGCTGACAAATTTCAGGTGTGTTGCCGCGGGCGGCAGCCGCAAATCCTGCGCTAAGGGATGCGCATAAAGGCGGGCAAAATGGGTTCTTGAAGGGTCGGTGATGAAAACCGCGAATGCATAACGCGGCGTATGCATGAGATCGAAAGCCACGGGGCTGAGCACGACATTGGAATTGCCCCTGTTCATCACCGCGCCATAACTACCGGTTATCCTCAAGGGGCCATCTGCGAAAACAATCGTTCCATCGGCCATTTCCAGATCGGCAGCGGTCGTCGGCACCGGTTCGACCAGCGCGCCCAGAAGAGTGGAACATTGCAACTTGTTATCGACGAGTCGTCCGACATCCTTGATCTGATAGGCTGCGAACAGGATTTTACGCAGATAGGTCTGGTCATCGACAGAACAGGCCAGGTAAGGAGATTGTTCCGCCTGATCAAGCGTGTTCTGGGCAAAGTTGACAAGGCGCGCCGCATAGGAAAGCAGTGCCTGCGTATAATGGCCCATTTGCCGTTCTTCATCCAGCGCCTGCAACCGCCTGCCGATATACTGTCCTGTTACGGCCCCCGCAAGAAGCAGAAGAAGCAGTATATAAGGTGCCAGATTTAAAAACCTTCGACTATACTTCCGCACGCGCGACATCCACTCCTGCAATACCCGCAGACAATCCGCCATGGAATATACATATCAAATTGTTCCGCATGAGAGTGTTACTGAAATACAAACACAATTCCATTAAAATAAATATATAGCAATTATTTCTGTCTGACGATCACCAGAAGTTATTTTTTAAAATTATCGTTAATCGACAGACGTTCGATTGATAGAATTCAAAACAATAACACAATAAATCGTGCTCTCTTTATGAGTAGCCTTTATAAAAAAGATGCGCGAACGGATCGCGCACCTCCCTATTTCCACCCAGCCATGATCGTGTCATTTATGAAAAAGATACGCAGCGCGCGCTATCGTGCATCGCCGCATTTTCCCGCCATGGGCCACAAGAGTGCGACTTATTTCGCCTTGCTTGGCCCTTCATCGAAGCCCACGAAAATCTGGATATTCTGCTTGTCCGGCATCGGCAGCGAAATACCCTTGTCGTTGAAGACGAATTGAGTCGACGCATCACCATTGGTGATCGAAACCGATTCCTTGTGCAGCTTGGAATAGACCACCTTGTCGCCCTGAAGGACAGCCACCCGAACCGGCATGGTGATGGTGCCCTTCCTGTATTTGGGTCCCGGCACCACCTTGCCAGCCGCTGCGACATCAATGGAAATCGTGCCGTCGCCATATTGGCAGGCGCGGGTCACATCGGTAATTGCGGCCTGATAAATCACCTGCTCGGGGTCCTTGTCAGCGCTCTTGCTGGCATAGGTGCTGAAATAGGCCGTTCCCTCGCGCAGCGTCACCGTCGGGCAATAAGCGCGCAATTCGGACGCCTTGATACGCGGCTCGTTGGCGAGAGGATTGTCGGCGGCTTTCTGACCGCCACTCGTCGTGCAACCTGCAAGCGCTGCAAACAAAACCGTTGCAGCGACTGGAAACAATGATGAACGATTCTGTGGTGCTTTCTGCATTAACCGGCTTCCCTGCACTGATCTTCCTGTTTCATATCTGTTTCGGGCGCTCCATGGACAGGAGCGCACATCATGTCTGAATTTCGCTGGACCCGCATATATTTCTATAAGCTAAATTGTCCAACGCAAAACCGCTTCGCACTTTTGGCTCAAATGCAGCCTTTTTTGCCTTCCGCATTATCCAACGCAAAACCGCTTCGCACTTTTGCTGGAAATGCTCTATACCACTGCACAATCCAGAGCGCGATGACGTTTTCCCGTTTTTTGCCTTCAAGAGCAAGTCATCCCCTCAGGATGTTTTAACTTCTTGCGGCTTTTTTATGAACGCCCTATTGCATGTGGGAAACTTTGTATGCCCCGACCGGCCAAACCGGAATGAAAGCCTGACGACATGAAATACGTAAGTACACGCGGACAAGCCCCCACTTTGGGTTTCAGCGACGCCTTGCTCGCAGGACTGGCGCGCGATGGCGGCCTTGATCTGCCTGAAAACTATCCGCAGTTCTCCCCGGACCAGATCCGTGCCCTGCGCGGCAAATCCTATGTCGAAGTGGCGCTCGCCGTTCTTACGCCTTTCATCGGCGGTGAAATCCCGCAGGCCGATTTTGAGAAAATGGTGCGCGAGTCCTATGGCTCTTTCCGCCATGATGCCGTCTGCCCGCTGGTCCAGACCGGAGCGAATGAATTCATCCTTGAACTGTTCCACGGTCCAACGCTTGCCTTCAAGGATGTGGCCATGCAATTGCTGGCGCGCATGATGGACTATGTGCTGGCTGAGCGCGGCCAGCGCGCCACAATCGTCGGCGCAACCTCGGGCGATACCGGGGGAGCGGCTATCGAAGCCTTTGGCGGACGCGATAATCTGGACATCTTCATCCTGTTTCCCAATGGCCGTGTGTCACCGGTGCAGCAGCGCCAGATGACAAGCTCAAGCTTTGCCAATGTGCATGCGCTCTCCATCGAAGGCAATTTCGACGACTGCCAGAACCTCGTCAAAGGCATGTTCAACGATCTTGCCTTCCGCGATGCCTTGTCGCTTTCCGGCGTGAATTCAATCAACTGGGCGCGGATCATGCCGCAGGTGGTCTATTATTTCTCTGCAGCTTTAAGCCTTGGCGCACCGGATCGACCCGTTTCCTTCACTGTCCCCACGGGGAATTTCGGCGATATTTTCGCGGGCTACGTAGCAAAGCGCATGGGCCTGCCCATTGAGCGACTGACCATTGCCACCAATGACAACGACATTC
>JAATGD010000055.1 GCA_015654965.1 Hyphomicrobiales bacterium | reverse complement strand
TGCCCGATCGCGGCCGCGTAGTCATGGCGATCGTAGATCGTGGTATAGGCCGTGCGATAGTCCGCCAGAAATTGCGGGTCGTCGATGCTGGATCGCGTGTCGTTCTTTTTGGTGTCCTTCGGCGGAGCCTTGCCGTCGGATTTGGTGTCCTTCGGCGGTGGAGGTGAAGGTGTGTCGGAGCCGGCGGCATAAGCGCCGCTTGCAATTGCCGTGACGACGAAAATGGAGAGTGCCATTGAGGTGAAGCTGCTTGCCTTGCCGGTCATGTCGACCTCCCTTGTGGAACCACGATCAGTAGTCCGATTCTAACATTCGCATCCCGTCTCGGTAGGCATTCCTGCGATTGTTAGAATCAAAGGACCACTAGCAAATATAAGCTTCTAGTGGAGTTCTGGATTTGACATGCGCTTTGCGAGCTTGCCCCCGGGTAGGGTGCGAATGTCAAATCCACTCAACTAGTGTAGCTGACGCCATCCATTTGAACACCTGCCTGCGGCAAACATTCCCCGGCTTTGTCCGGCCAGCGCAGCTTTGCCGCACCTGCATCGGATATGACCAAGATGTCATGCAGATGAACGCTGGCTGTCACTCCACTTCAGACCAGGTTCAGTGCGCGACATCTAGGTTGTTCTCCATGATCAGCCAGCCCGGCCATTCGACCGGCCACCCGGTTAGATCGATGAAACAGGAGACACCCATGTTCAAGACAATTTCCGCCGCTGTGCTTGCCGCTTCGCTGCTTGCCGTCCCGGCGATGGCTACCACCGTTATCAAGACCCACAACGCGCCTGCCGCGAAGCACATCGTGCTGAAGCGTTCGGTTGCCAATGCCAACGCGAAGATGGTGAGCAAGAAGCATCATCATCACCATCGCATTCACCGCCACGGCGGCAAGAAGGTGATCATTAAACACTAATCACGTTCTCGTCAGCGGCGCGACTTTCGCCCCATTTTGCGCCTGGCTGCAAACTGAGCCGGCCCCGGCCATTTCCCCAATGGCTGCGGGCCGGATTTTTTTCTTCGATCGATGTTTGTCCGGCGCGCCGCGACTGTTAAACTTCATGACCGTACTTCGCATCCAAGTTGAGTGTATTTGACATTCGCGACCCACTTCGCCCTAGGTTCTCAAAACGAATGTCAAATCCAAAGCTCTACTCAAAACTCATATTCGCTGGAGGCGCCTTGATTCTCACCTTCGCAAAGAAGACTCGCCGAAAGGGGATGCGAATGTTGGAATCGGACCGCTAGGGTTTCTGCAAGCGTGCATTTCCTGAAGAACATGGGCGGAGTCGAACGAGCAAAAGCTGTGGCGCGCGCCCGGCGCTTGATCGTGGTTGCCATGTGCGCCGCGTCGCTCGGGGCGTGCGCGTTCCGGGTCGACGAGTGGGGAGACCGTACCGAGGGTCAACAAATTTTGCCGGTGAATTATCGCACCGAGCTGCTTGCCTTCATGCGCAGCTATCTGAACGATCCGACCGGCATTAAGGAGGCGGTTATCGCAGAACCGGTCATGCGCACGGTAGGCGGGCGGCTGCGGTATGTGACCTGCGTGCGCTACAGCGCGCACGACAATAACGACGACTATTCGCCCGCCCGTGACCGCGCCGTGCTCTACGTCGACGGGCGGCTCGACCGTCTGATTGAGGACGGCACGGAAATTTGCGCTGGCGCGAATTATGGGCCGTTTCCGGAGCTTGAAAAACTCACGCGATAGAAGGCCGCCGATCCTTCGCTCGATTCGTCCTGATGCGAATCTGCATGCGGACTCTGAATCGGAAAACCTGCAAGAAGGCGCGCAAAAAACAATCGGCGGGACTCGCGATCCGAATCTCCGTCAAATCATCATATGACCCAGTTGATTCGAACATTGACACTCTCGGACGGGGCGGCGGCGCTGGATCGTGCGCTGGTTCTTGCCCTCACAGTCGCGGTCATTGCGAACGCGGTCTGTCTGTGGAGTTATCTGTAGCGGCAAGCCGCCCGAAAGGATCGTCCGCGATCGCGTGATGCGCGGGAGATCAGCTCAGGTGGATCAGTTCAGGAATCCGGGCTTTGCGCCGCTGCCTGGCGCGCAGCGTAAGAAGCTATCGCGAAGCCGCGCCAATTCAGCCTCGAGATGCTCATTGGCGACCAGCAGCGCCTTAAGCGCTCCGCGCATGTCGCCGCCGCACATCGCGATGGCCTCGGTGACGACGGTCTCGTAACTATCCTCCGCAAGTGTCTGGGACGTCATGTAGCTCTCCGTGTCTGGATGGGCATGATTTGCCATTGTGTCCAACGCGGCCTGATGAATACGGTTCGCACGCTGGCGGGTTATGCCCGCAATTCACAGACGGGACGATACGATTGTTGAGGCGGTACAATGCGGGTGGAGTTTCCCATCGGCGGGAGCGGAACATCTGGTGCCGGTTGAGAGGATTGAACTCCCGACCTTCGGTTTACAAAACCGCTGCTCTACCGCTGAGCTA
>JAATGD010000179.1 GCA_015654965.1 Hyphomicrobiales bacterium | reverse complement strand
TGTCATAACGCCTTACGACAAAGGACGCTTGAAGAAGTCATCAAGGCCATCTAAATGATGACCATGAAAGTCAAAGACGCAGATATCCTCATCATTCCCGGCTATACCAATTCCGGCCCCGACCACTGGCAGACCCGCTGGGAGCAGAAACTCTCCACAGCACGACGCGTCGAGCAGGCGGAATGGTCAAAGCCCGTGCGCGACGACTGGGTGCAGACGCTGGTCAAGGCTGCGGCTGAAGCGACAAAGCCGGTGGTTCTGGTCGCCCATTCGCTTGGTGTGGCGACGGCTCTTCATGCCATACCGCATATCCAGCATAAGGTTGCAGGCGCATTTTTTGTCGCCCCGCCCGATGTCGCCAATGAGAATATCCGCCCAAAACACCTGATGACTTTTGGTCCCTATCCGCGCGAGCGCCTGCCGTTCCCGACCATTACCATTGTCAGCCGCAATGATCCCTTTTCAAGTTTCGAGGCTGCGGAAGAAGTGGTCAAAGACTGGGGCGCCATGCTGATCGATGCGGGCGAAGCAGGACACATCAATTCCGAATCGGGCCATGGTCCGTGGCCGGAAGGCTCGATGGTCTTTGCCGAATTCATGTCGCGCCTTGAAGCGCCCATACAGCATTAAAACAATGAGGCGGGTTCTTATGACCCGCCTTTTTCCATAGCGTTTTGGATCAATTATGCCTTGACGGCAGCAACCAGCGTTTCAGCCGCCAGACGGATATAGCCGTCATCATTGCCGAGCGTCAGATAATGGAAGCCAAGCGGGATATAGCGCCGTGCGAATTCCGGCGACGGCGAATAGATACCGGCGATTTTCCCGGCAGCAGCCGCTTTGCGCGCAATCGTGGCAATCGGCTCGACGATGGCTTCCGAATCGGGATTGGCCTCGCGACCATTGCTCCATGCGATGGAAAAATCAGACGGCCCCACGAAAACACCGTCAATGCCACGCACATCCAGTATTGCATCCAGCGCATCATAGGCATCGCGCGTTTCAATCATCGCAAAGGCCAGCGTGTCGTGATTGGCGCTCGTCAGATAATCATTGGAACCGGGTTGGCCATAATCGGCATTGGCGCGCAAAACGCCCCATGAACGCTCGCCCACCGGCGGATATTTCATGGCGGCCGCGAATTTGCGCGCATCTTCAGCCGAGTTGATCATCGGCGCGATCACGGCCTGCGCCCCAAAATCGAGTGCCCGGCTTGCCATATCGAAACGCCCGACCGGAATACGCACCACGGCAGGCTTACCGGCACTGCGCACAAGACCGACAGAGCGCAAAATGCTGGCTTCGTCATGCCCGCCATGCTGCATATCGAGGGTTACGGCATCGAAAGCGCTATGGGCGAGGATTTCGACAGTCAGCGGTTCCGGCAAGGAGGACCATGCCGAAAGCACGGTGTCACCAGCGCGAAGACGCGAGGATAATGACATTCGATATCCCTCCATAAAATGAAAGCGGGCGGAAGATGGCTCTCATCTTCCGCCCCGCATATCATCAGTCCTTCGAGACCTGACTGATGGCTTCCTCAAGGAAAGCCAGCATCTTTTCGCGGATCACGCTGTCGGCCACGCTGACATTGGCCGCATCCAGATCGCCGCGCACCTTGCGGAACACATCCTCGTCACCCGCTTCCTCGAAATCGGACGCCACGACTTCCTTTGCGTAAGCTTCCGCATCGGCATCCTTCTTGCCAAGCTGTTCGGCAACCCACAGGCCCAAGAGCTTGTTGCGGCGCGCTTCCGCCTTGAAGCGAAGCTCCGCATCATGGGCGAATTTCTTTTCAAAAGCGTCGCGACGGTCATCCATGCCAGAGGTCATATATCAGCTCCCAGACTTTGCAGTTTCAATAAGGCAGGTTCAACGAGATATTCGTCTCGTTCTCTTGCCTAAAGCTGGCAAGAGGCGCAAGATTATACAAGGGCAAAACCTCAGCTAAACATCACTTTCTTGCTGCAAGTGCATATTCTTGCGCTTGATAAGCCAAAAACAGGGGAAGGGGCACGAAGCAGGATTGTTAAAAGCCTTCAATTGCTATAGGTAGCCCGCGAGAATAACGGCTTATTGCCGATCATCACTGTTTTGGAAATCCGAGAAAAGCCATGAACCGTCGCCGCCGTATTTACGAGGGCAAGGCCAAGATTCTTTATGAAGGCCCCGAGCCCGGCACACTAGTCCAGTTCTTCAAGGACGATGCAACAGCATTCAACGCGAAAAAGCATGAAGTGATCGACGGAAAGGGCGTGCTCAACAACCGCATTTCCGAGCACATCTTCACGCAACTCAATCGAATCGGCATTCCTACCCACTTCATCCGCCGCCTCAACATGCGTGAGCAGCTGATCAAGGAAGTGGAGATCATTCCGCTCGAAGTGGTCGTGCGCAATGTTGCCGCCGGTTCGCTTGCCAAGCGCCTCGGGCTTGAAGAAGGCACGGTCCTGCCGCGCTCGATCATCGAGTTCTATTACAAGGCCGATGCGCTCGATGACCCGATGGTCACCGAAGAGCATATCACCGCCTTCGGCTGGGCCAGCCCGCAGGAAATCGACGACATCATGGCGCTTGCCATTCGCGTCAACGACTTCCTCACCGGTCTGTTTCTCGGCATCGGCATCCAGCTTGTCGATTTCAAGATCGAATGCGGCCGTCTTTTCGAGGGCGACATGATGCGCATCGTCGTCGCCGACGAGATTTCGCCCGACTCGGCACGCCTGTGGGACGTCGCCAGC
>JAATGD010000068.1 GCA_015654965.1 Hyphomicrobiales bacterium | reverse complement strand
GGGCGATGCGGCCCGCGTTGAGAATGACGATGCGGTCGGCCATCACCATCGCTTCTTCGCGATCATGGGTGACGTGGATCGCGGTAATGCCGAGCCGTTGCTGCAGGGCTCTGAGCTCGTGGCGGACGGTCAGGCGAATTCTTGCATCGAGATTGGACAGAGGCTCGTCGAGGAGGAGTATTTCCGGGTCGATCGCCAGCGCACGGCCAAGCGCCACGCGCTGGCGCTGACCGCCGGAAAGCTGGTGCGGCTTGCGCTTGCCGAACTGCTCCAGTTTCACGAGCTTCAGCATTTCCGCGACGCGATCATCGATTTCCGATTTCGCCATGCCATCCTGTTTCAGGCCAAAAGCGATATTCTTTTCCACCGTCATATGCGGGAACAGTGCATAGGACTGGAACATCATATTGACGGGGCGCTTATAGGGCGGAACGCCCCGCAAATCCTGACCATCGAGCGTGATGCGCCCCGATGTCGGCTCTTCAAAGCCCGCAAGCATGCGCATCAACGTGGTCTTGCCGCAGCCCGAGGCCCCAAGGAGCGCAAAGAACTCACGATTGAAGATACTGAGCGACAGATCATCGACAGCGGTAAAATCGCCGAAAATTTTCGTCACATTTTCAAAGGAAATAAAGGGCTTGGCCGCGGAATCGTTCCAGGGCGCAAATTTGCGGCGAAAACTGCCAAAAGATTCCATTTTGTTCCCCTAAACCCTATGCAAGACACAGAACGGCTCCCCTGTATGAACAAGTGAGCCGCTCTTTACAATTAGACTGGGGGTATCTCCCCAAGAACCGGCTATAAGCCGTCTTACGATTTGAATATTACTGGCCTGTGACGATCTTGGTCCATACACGCGTGACGAAGCGCTGCGTCTTCTGGTCATAGGGGGTCGGCACAAACAGTTTTTTCATGACCTCGTCGGTCGGATAGATCGCCGGATCGTCAAGGATTTCCTTGTCGATAAACTCCTGCGAAGCCTTGTTGCCATTGGCGTAGAAAACATAGTTCGACGCCTTGGCGGCCACTTCCGGGCGCATGATATAGTTGATGAATTCGAGCGCTTCCGGCACATGCCTGGCATCGGCCGGAATCGTCATCTGGTCGAACCAGACCTGCGCGCCTTCCTTCGGGATCGAATAGCCGATCTCGACACCTTGACTGGCCTTTTCCGCACGGTCGCGAGCCTGGAAAATATCGCCTGAATAGCCGATAGCCATGCAGATATCGCCATTGGCCAGCGCATTGATATATTCGGATGAGTGGAATTTCCGGATATTCGGACGGATTTTGAGGAAAAGCTCCTGCGCCTTTTCCAGATCATCCGGCGAAGGCGAATTCGGATCAAGGCCAAGGTAGTTCAGCGCCGGACGCAACATTTCACTGGCTGAATCGAGCAAATAGATGCCGCAATCTTTCAGCTTGGTCGATTTTTCCGGATCGAACAGCACGTCCCATGAATCAATCTCATCCGTGCCGAGCGCTTCCTTGACCTTGGCCTTGTTATAACCAATGCCGGTGGTGCCCCACATGTAATTGATGGAATATTCATTGCCCGGATCATAAGTTGCGGCACGGGTCGAGATTTCGTCCCACATGTTCTTGAGATTGGGGAGCTTGTCCTTATCAAGCTTCAGGAAAACGCCTGCCGGAATCTGGCGGCCCAGAAACTCGCCCGATGGCACGACCAGATCATAGCCGCTACCGCCTGCCAGCAGCTTGGTTTCGAGGATTTCGTTGGAATCATAGACGTCATAGACGACCTTGATCCCCGTCTCTTGGGTAAAATCCTTGAGAATGGAATCGTCGATATAATCCGACCAGTTATAGATATTGACCACCCGCTCCTGCGCGCTTGCGGGGAAGACGGCAGCGGCTATCAGAGTTGTTGCCAGAAGAAAGGATTTGATCCTCATCGCGTGCTCCATTCCGCACATTGTTTTCGCGTGCGGCGCAAGGTGGGCCATATTGTTCTTTTTTACCTTTTTAGATTGCGCAGCATTCGTCAACAGGCGGATGACATGACGAACATAAAAAAGCGCATTATTGACTTGGACCCGAAAGATTGCACGCTCATTCGTCACTATTGGCGATTGCATTCGCATCTACGGGATACTAGCTTATAACCATCAGCCAATCGCGGCGGCTTCAATCCCCCATCCTTGCGTTTCCAGCAAAGGCCACCCACCCTGTCACAGTCTTTCATCATGCAATCTCTGCGGCCCGGTCATTGGACTTGCAAAAACAGGATTAACCGAGGGACAGTCGCGCATCGCGGCAATATTTCCCTTTCATGAAGCCATCACCACGTTTAAACGCGTTGCTGAAACGCATGAGCGGATACATCAGATCGTAATGCAAGAAAAATGCTGAAAGGTACAAAGATGAGCTGGACACCCCATGGACGCCACCTGATTGCCGGTGAATGGGTTGCGGGAGATCAGACTTTCGCCTCTTCGCCTGCGAGCGGCCCCTCGCATGACTTCGCTGTCGGCACGCCTGACCATGTGGCACGGGCCTGCGAAGCGGCAGAAGAAGCGTTCTGGACCTATGGTTACACGACGCGGGAGGAGCGTGCGGCATTTCTGGAGACGATTGCCGACGAGATCGAAGCGCGCGCTAACGCGATCACCGAGATCGGCACGCAGGAAACAGGTTTGCCTTCAGGTCGCCTCGAAGGCGAGCGTGGTCGCACCACCGGCCAGCTGCGCCTGTTCGCAAGCCACATTCGTCAAGGCGAATATCTGGATCGCCGCGTCGATGAAGCCTTGCCGGATCGCAAGCCTGCGCCGCGTCCCGAAATCCGCCTTGTCCAGCGCCCCATCGGCCCGGTTGGTGTGTTCGGCGCATCCAATTTCCCGCTTGCCTTCTCCACCGCTGGTGGCGATACGGCGGCAGCACTTGCCGCAGGCTGCCCGGTTGTCGTGAAAGGCCATTCGGCGCATCCGGGCACCGGCGAAATCATTGCCGAAGCCATTCATGCCGCAATTGAGAAGACCGGCCTACCGAAAGGCGTCTTCAGCCTCATTCAGGGCGGCGACCGCAAAGTCGGCGAAGCGCTTGTCACCCACCCCCTCATCAAGGCGGTCGGCTTCACCGGCTCGCTCGGCGGCGGCCGCACCTTGTTCAACCTCTGCGCGCAGCGCCCTGAGCCGATCCCGTTCTTCGGTGAACTCGGTTCCGTCAACCCGATGTTCCTGCTCCCGGAAGCACTGAAGGCGCGTAGCACCTCGCTTGGCGAAGGCTGGGCCGGATCACTCACCATGGGTGCGGGCCAGTTCTGCACCAATCCCGGCATTGCCGTGGTGATCGATGGTGGCGATGCTGACAATTTCGTCAAGGCAACCAGCGATGCACTGGCAAAGATCGCGCCACAGGTCATGCTGACCGATGGCATTGCCAAGGCCTATCAGGATGGCAAAGCCCGTTTTGACAGCCGCAATTCGGTGAAACCTGTCTTCACCTCCGAGAGCAAGGGCCGTGAAGCCTCACCGAACCTCTACTAGACGAACGGCGATGCCTTCCTTGGCGATCATACGCTTGGCGAAGAAGTTTTTGGTCCGCTCGGTCTGGTGGTGCGTGTGACGTCGGTAGATGACATGGTGCGTCTTGCCAAGGGTTTTGAGGGGCAGTTGACGGCAACCCTGCATCTGGATGCCGGCGATGCGGCGGATGCGCGCAAGTTGCTGCCCGTTCTCGAACGCAAGGCTGGCCGTGTGCTTGCCAACGGTTTCCCGACCGGCGTGGAAGTCGTCGATTCCATGGTGCATGGCGGACCATATCCGGCCAGCACCAATTTCGGCGCAACAAGCGTTGGAACCATGTCGATCCGGCGCTTCCTGCGCCCCGTCAGCTATCAGAACATACCGGAAGGTGTTCTTCCGGCAGATATTGCCTGATTTAAAAACAGGCGCGGCTCTGGATCATCCATGGATCATTCAGGGCCGCGCCGGAATTTCAAGAAAAGCGGCATCGAAACAGACACTTACCGCAAGGCGTCGACAATTTCGCCATCCAGATTGCGCACGCTATAGCCGGTGCGTGATGGCGTCAGTCCGAGCCGGACGACCGCAAGGCGCAAGGATGGCACAATCATGAGGCTCTGGCCATCATGTCCCACCATCCAGAACGTATCATCGGGAAGACTGCTCGTGCCAGTTTCACTACCCGCAATCCGCAGCCAGACCTGTCCTGAGCCGTAACGCCCATCGGATGCGGCTGATGGTTTGCGCATCAGGGACACGAAATCGGCAGGCAAAAGCTGTTGGCCATGCATGTTTCCGCCCATGGCCAAAAAGCCGCCCAGCCGGACCCAGTCGCGCGCCGTCGCATACATATAGGAAGACCCTGCAAAATCCCCCGATGCATCCGTCTCCAATATAGCGCTGCTCATGCCGAGCGGCTCAAAAAGCCTCTCACGCGGATAGGCAAGCGCCTGCCCAACAGTGTCAAAACTGTTCATGAACAGTTTTGATAAAATACTGGCCGTGCCACTGGAATAATTGAATTTCGTCCCCGGAGTTGCTTCCAGAGGCAGCGATGCCGCGAACCCGGCCATGTCTTTTTCTAAAAACAACATTCGCGTGACATCTGTCACCGTGCCGTAATTCTCGTCAAAACGAAGCCCGCTTTCCATCGCCATAAGATTGGCAAGGGTAATGTTGGCGCGATCATCACCTTTCCATTCCGGCAACAAGTCACTGCGCGACATATCCATACGATGGTCGGCAATACGCATGCCAATCAGGGTTGCCATGACCGATTTTGTCATGGACCAGCCAAGGAGCGGCGTATCCGCGCCAAACCCCTTACCATAGGTTTCGGCGATCAGCTTGCCGTTGCGAAAAACGGCAATGGCGCGCATGCCCGGCCCAACCAATTGCGGATTTTCGATGATTTTTTGCACAGTTGCGTCAATTTCAGTTTCCATCGCTTTGGGCAATGGCTTGACCAGATTGGCAGGCGTCAGCCGCGCATCACCGGATTGAATATTGGCGCATCCCACGCCCGGACGAAAAACTGCTTTACTTGTCACGAAGAAGCCAAAAATACGCGCCGTGACAATGCCGCTTTTATCGTCGGTGGAAACGCTCACGAATTTAAGCAGCGGATTGCCCGGGGCCTGAACATCATTAGCCAGCACTGCATTCGCATCACGACCCGCGATAAAGACGTTTGAACAGACAATCTTCGCCGCATAGCCCGTTCCGACACGCAGAAGTTCAGGCGGCCAGACACTGAGCCAGAGAACGGCACCCAAAGCCAGAACAACAAAAATACTGCCAGCAATCTTCAGAAAACGCTTCATGTTTGACTGCCCACTTCACTGCCGCAGGCAGCATGATGATCCACTGCATTCCTGACCGGTCAATCGGCCAAGAGTAGCGCTCGCAACCCTGCCCGCATGTTATATCCTGAAAGCAATAGGTTGTGACAAGAAACTCGATAGGAAAGGCTTATCTTTATAGCCTGCTTTCGCAATTTTGACTTCCCTTCAAAAGAGGATGGCCGAAGAACGTTGCAGCCAGATCGTGCGGAGTGCTTTGAATACCTGGCTGCGGATAGACGACATTGCCCGAACCTAACGCGTGCGCAAATTATCTTGCCGATTGTGGTCATGATCCTGCGTAAAATGGATTCGATCTAGGAATAGATTGACTTCAACCCCTGTTGCTCCAGAATTTCGGAGGACTTTCTGGATAGCCATGAGTAGCCGTGAATCATGCTCGGAAGATATTTGATTACGCTCGGTCCAGCTGGTTCGGTTCCAGTTATTCATAGAAGAAAGAATGTTTTCTTCATGCTGCAAGGCTTGGTAAATATCTCCGATAAAAGCCATGCCTTGCCAGAGGTCATCCTTGAAGATGGGTTCACCATCAATATAAGTTTCTTCGAGCAGATTACGGGGCAAGGGCTGAACAGCGGAACGATTTCCGGCAAGTTCTATTAGCCGGCTCCAAAACAGATTGGCCATTACGCTCGTCGGGGCATCTATCACGTCAACTTGCAACTCGTGCAGCGAAACCGGAAGCGAATATTCTTTTGTTCGATGCTGATAAAGGCTGCCCCGCCGCAGGGCGTATTCCGCCCACTTGGCCGTCGGTTCATTAATCCATGAGCGCTTGAATTGTGTGAGACCATATTGAAAGAGATGAAACATCTCATGGCCAACCACAAACCAGTGCTTCGTGAAGACAGGCTGAACCCGTTTTCCCGCGGGACCACGCAAACCTGTTTCAAGACTGGAGGAAACGTCAATTCTCAGCGTGCAGGCCGCCCCCCGCCCCGGCGCATCCGGATAGGCAAGCGCAGTATCATAGGCAAGACCGTTATATTTCATTTTCAAAACGTTGATATCAATGAACCTCACCCCTGCATATCTACGGGCGTCAAGCGGATCTGGAAAACCTGCTGCAACATATGCGCGTCGCGCCGCATCAGCCTGCCTTGCGATGTTCTCGACCAGATCAGGAATGCCATTATGATTATGATCAACGGAGGATTGTGGCGGCAGACGATGATCTGTTCCAGACTGTGGTGGCTGCTGCGTCCAGAAGACACGGATGCCTTTATAGGCATAGACTTTCTCAAGTTTGTTCAGGTCGTTGCTTTGCCGTTCAGTACAGGTTACCTCCCGCGCAAAAGCAAGAGATGTGCCAATAAGAAGAGCACAGAGACCCCATAAACATAAGAAGCAACAGCGCATCATCACGCACTCGAACGCGCTGTCTGAAGATCCGCCGATTTTATACCTCTTTCTACATTGCGGATTTTCTTGATCCGCGGCGCCAGATCGAGAGGGGCCGGGCAATATTCGGCAATGTTTCCCTGCTCGATGCGATCACCAAGCTGGTCGAGAAAGACGTGAACATCGCTCATATCCAGTCCCGCGAAATCACGCACATGAAACCGCCACCACGCCATATCGATGATACGCTGGATAGTGTCCTCATCGAAACGGTAGCGGATCAATCTGGCGGGATTACCGCCAACGATTGCAAATGGCGGCACATCCTTGACCACAACCGATCCCGCAGCCACCACCGCACCATAACCAATCGTGATGCCCGGACGAAGAAGCACGCCGCCGCCGATCCACGCATCGTGCTCAACAACCAATTCGCCACGATCGGTGCCGGCGAATTTTTCCGTTTTCAGGGAAGCCTCAAAATTCTGCAAAACCCATTTGTTATAATATTCCCGACATGTGAATGGATGAGTGCTGATGCGTGTCAGAGGATGTTCTTTTCCCATCAGGCGGCAGGACGGCGCGATGCTGCAATAACGACCGATCCTCGCATTGCCGCCGAAACTGGAATGCGTATATGAAAACGCGCCAGAACTGGTAAACCCGCCTTTTCCAGCCATTGCGGCATATGGTTCGACGATAACCCGCTTGTTGAGCGTGATCAGCTCGCCATATTTGAAGATATTCCTTATCTTGAAGGCGTTTTTCAGAAAGACATTGTTCTGGATAAAGAAGTCTTCGACACCTTTGCTCCATTTGAAAACAAACGGGTATTCGATCTTATTCTTCTCGACCATCATGCCCTCCTTATCGCCGCTCAGCCACGACTGCCCGCCGCATCTGATAATTCGCCTTCTTGAGCGGCATCACCTTGCTTTCAGCCGCAAGCGCAAGCACATCCATATCGATCAGAGCCTTCCTGATCGTGATATGGTCCGCACCCCTGGCCAGCAGCGCCGCAGCCTTGCGGCCATGCGCTCCGAGATTATGGTGCTTGGGTGCCTCCGCATGGGCAAAAATATGATTGAACTCAAACCCTTCCGATTTGAGTTTTTGCAGATAGCGTATCTGGGAGTTGAGTGAGATTACGCTGTCACGCGGATCGGAAATGACGAAAATTTGCGGTGCCGGATTGCGTGAAATCCTCTCCACTTCAAGCAAAGGATCATAGAGTGCCGTGACAGGGTAAACAGCACCTCCCGGCACCGGCCTCGTTCTTCGCCAGCGCCTGACGGTGTCGTGAACACTCAAAAGCCCTGCCGTCATGACGGCTGCCCTGATATCGTTACGCCGGTTCAGCAAAGCAGCAGCGATTTGACCACCACCCGATTGACCGACCAGAATGAACTTTTCAATGCCATGGCGCTGCTTGACAAGATCAAGTGCTGCATTCATCAGATCGATCTCGTAGAGCTGTCTGCGCTTCTCATGATCGCCAGACGATCCGAAAATTCCGGGGCGTCCCATATAGATCGCCGGAGCACCGGCATCGGCTGCCCATTCGCTCACAAGATCAAGCAACTGGTTCGGGGTCTTTTGTGTATAGGACTTTCCGACCAGACGCACGCCTCTGGCAGTGCGCAGGATAACATCGCCCGGAATATAGAAGAGCGCGAGAGGATTGGTCGTCTCTCCCAGACCGGCAGGATAATAACGCAGGCACTGCGCAGCATTATCCGTCACAGCCCACACTGCATGGGGAATATCCGCGCATTGCGATGGAGAACTATAGGAGCCATGCAGGACGTCATGTGGATCGAATGAATCGTCTCCCAGCGGAACAGCCATCTGTCTGGGTGACGCCTTCCCATAGGCCGGACGGCGCCCCTGCTTCAATATTTCTTTATCGCCTACGCCGAGACGCGCAAGTATGTCTATGAAATGCCAGCGTATTTTTTTCTTCAGAACCCGAATAATTTTCATCAGTCGAACAGGCTTTCAAGCAGAGAAGCAGCAACATCTCGGCCTTTTCCTGCCGCAGGAAACTGGTGGGCGACAAAATCAGGGTTCACTTTGGTCCCGATAATGAACCATTTTTGTTGTTCGGGTAGATTGGCAATATTTTCAGCAAAAACATCTATTCCGGCATGGAACGGATCAAAAATCGCCTTCCGGGCGCGCACGGCGATCCCTGCCCAGTCAGGGTGTGCAAGTTCCGACACATCTGTCGCGCAAGATTCACCAATATCCAGCCCTTGCTGTGCACAAGACACCTGCTCGCCACTACCATCCACGACAGCACGAAGAGCCACCGCGACCAGACGGTTTTCAATTACGAAAAGTCTGAATATTTTTCCAGAATAAAGCCGTTCCACAGCAATATCTTGCGCACCATTGGCAATGAGCGCATGCCAGCAAACTTCAAAATCAGAGCGATCGTGAATGCAGGCGTCTGACAAGGGAGCATTCCGTCCGTCGACAGGCTGTAGTGACACCGGCGTCTCTGTCTCACTGGCAAAGAACCAGGCCTGATCAAACGAGTGAGCCGCAAATATTTTACGTTCGGGGGTGGTCAGCCCTGCTTGCTGCAACAGACGATTGCTCCAGGCCCTGTCCCCACTGGCACGCCGTGCGGCCATCGGTGTTTTATCAGACATGCCCAGCCAGAACAGATGTCTTTTTCCCCCCCGGGAAACAATCGTCATGTCAGAGGAGAGCGTTCTGACATGAAACCCGAGCCGTGCTGCCGCATCGCGAAGCAACTGAACCTGCATGCGCGGATGATTACGCAACGCTGCGTCATGGGAACCCTGCCCATACAAAGGAGCGGGGGTCAGGACAGCTTCAGCCGGTATGCAACGTTCACGGCTTTCTTTTCTTTTCTC
>JAATGD010000252.1 GCA_015654965.1 Hyphomicrobiales bacterium | reverse complement strand
GGTGTGAAACGTGGTCACATCGACAAGGTCCTCAAATCCGCATCCCGCCGCCGCAAGGACGGCCTTGAGGTTGGCAAAAGCCTGCCGCACCTGTCCCGCATAATCAGCCACAGGGCTGCCGTCGGTGTGGCTTCCGACCTGTCCCGACACGAACAGCAGATCACCCGAGCGGATGGCGGCGGAATATCCATGCTGTTCATAAAGCGCATGGCGGTCGGCGGGGAAGACGGGTTCGGTTTTTGTGTGCGAAAGGGTCATGGTTCTTCTCTGACTTGCTCCCTTTGTGTTTTACAAAGAGAAGGAAATTGATATACGTGACGTATGTGATATAGTTGACATACGCATCGTATGTCAACTGGCGCATGGCAGGAATTGGCAATGCGAGGAAGAACATGGCCGTGAAAAGCCGGGCCGAAACGATGGCGGAAACCCGCGCGCGGTTGATCGCGGCGGGGCGAAAAGCCTTTGCAGAGAAGGGGTTTGCGGGCGCATCCATGGACGAGCTGACAGCCGAAGCCGGTCTGACGCGCGGCGCGCTCTATCATAATTTCGGCAACAAGCATGGATTGCTCGCAGCCATCGTGGCCGAGATCGACAATGAAATGGCCGCGCGTGCGCAAGCGGCCGGAGAAAAGGCCAAAACGCCGTGGGAAGCCTTGGAAGCCCAAGGAGTGGCCTATATCGAACTGGCGCTTGAGCCGGAGGTTCAGCGCATCGTGCTTCTCGATGGTCCGGCTTTTCTGGGCGATCCCTCGCAATGGCCAAGCCAGAATGCCTGCCTTGAGGAAACGCAAGCCGCTTTAAGCGCGCTTATCGAGACGGGGTTGCTGAAAACCGTCGATATCGAGGCGGCGGCGCGTTTGCTCAATGGCGCGGCGCTCAATGCGGCGCTCTGGGTTGCGGCGAGTGATGATCCGCACAAAACCCTGCCCAAGGCGCTTGCCGCCTTCAAATGCGTGACGTCCGGGTTTATCAATCCACCAAAGCCGCACTCAGGCTGAGCGATGCCACGCGGCTGACTTCAAGCAGGCGCTCAAGGTCGTAGCTATTGCGGGCCTCAGCGGAAAGCCCTGCAATGGTCGTGCAGATAAAATCCGTCACAGAACGGGCCTTGTCGGGATGGCGTTCGGCTATGTAATCGTGGATCATGGTTTCCGCAGCCTTTTGGAAAACACGCGCCGCATTGCGTGCATCCGCATCATGACAGCGCGCGCCTTCGATCACCATGCAGCCTGCCGCCATCTGATCGGCTGAATAGTGGCGTGCAGCTTCCTCCAGCAAGCTTGTGAGAGCTTCTGCGACCGGACGATCCGCGCTCAAAATATTGGCAAAAAGAATGGCGCCCGTCGCATTGTAATGTTCAAGAACCCGCGCATAAAGCCCGGCCTTGCTGCCGAAAGCCGCATAAAAACTTGGCGGGTTGATACCAATGGCCTGTGTGACGTCGGCAACGCTAACCGCATCATAGCCATGCGCATGAAACAGTTTTTGCGCGGTGACAATGGCCTCATCTGGATCGAAATGGCGCGGGCGGCCACGCATCTTTTTTGTAGTATCCATTACAAAAACAATTGACTCCGGCTGATGGATATTTATGTAGTGCATTATACATAAACATTCAGAAAGTACCAAATGACTAATTTTGAAGGAAAATCCGTTCTGGTTCTGGGTGGCAGTCGCGGCATCGGGGCGGCCATTGTGCGGCGTTTTGCAAGTGACGGCGCGAAGGTGATTTTCACTTATGCCGGATCACGTGATGCCGCCGAACAGCTTGCACAGGAAACGGGCAGCACCGCCGTTCAGACCGACAGTGCCGACAGGGATGCAGTCATTGCGCGAGTGCGCGAAAGTGGGCCGCTTGACATTCTGGTGGTCAATTCCGGCATTGCCATTTTTGGCGATGCTCTGGAACAGGATGCGGATGCCATCGACCGGCTGTTCCGCATCAATATCCATGCGCCCTATCATGCCTCTGTTGAAGCCGCCAAACAGATGCCAGACGGTGGACGGGTCATCGTGATTGGCTCGGTCAATGGTGATCGCATGCCTATTGCGGGCATGGCGTCCTATGCGCTCAGCAAATCCGCCTTGCAAGGTTTGGCGCGGGGGCTGGCGCGGGATTTTGGGCCGCGTGGCATTACCATCAATATCGTGCAGCCAGGACCGATCGATACCGATGCTAATCCGGCAGACGGTCCCATGAAGGACCTGATGCACAGTTTCATGGCGGTCAAACGCCATGGTCGTTCCGAGGAAGTCGCGGGCATGGTCGCATGGCTTGCCGGACCCGAAGCAGGCTTCGTCACAGGCGCCATGCACACGATCGACGGCGCCTTTGGCGCATGATGTGATTTAATCCGTCAAACAACGCATGAAAGCGGTTTTCGGACCGCTTTCATGCCAACAAACGCGGAAAAATAAGGCGAAGCTATGCCTTTTCGTGTCAGAATTGCGGCTTTTTCACGCCAGCACTGCGGCAGGCAGCCGTCAGCGTGTTGGCCATCAGAAGCGCAATGGTCATCGGTCCCACCCCACCCGGAACGGGGGTGATGGCACCCGCGATCTTCTCCGCTTCAACAAAATCGACGTCACCCACCAGCCGTGTCTTGCCCTCGCCCTTTTCGGGAGCCGGGATGCGGTTGATGCCGACATCGATCACCGTAGCACCCGGTTTCACCCAGTCGCCCTTGACAATTTGCGGACGCCCGACGGCCGCTACCAGAATATCGGCATTTTTTGCAATCGACGGCAGGTCTTTCGTGCGGCTATGGGCCACCGTTACGGTCGCATTGGCGGCGAGGAGTAAATTGAACATCGGCTTGCCGACAATGTTGGAGCGGCCGATGACAACGGCGTTCAATCCTGACAGATCGCGGCCATGCACGCGCTCGATCATGATCATCGCACCCGCCGGTGTGCAGGGGACGAAGGCGCTTTCAACCGCGCCGGTGCCGAGCTTGCCGACATTGATATAATGGAAGCCATCGACGTCTTTTTCAGGCGAAATCGCCTGAATGACGCGGCTTTCATCGATATGTTTTGGCAGCGGAAGCTGCACCAGAATGCCGTGAATGGCGGGGTCTGTGTTGAGGCTTTCGATGAGTGCGAGCAGTTCCTGTTCGGACGCTGTTTCCGGCAGATCGTGCTGGACGGAATGAAAGCCGCATTCCTTGGCCTTGCGGCATTTGGAGGCGACATAGACCTGACTTGCCGGGTCTTCGCCCACGATCACCACGGCAATACCGGGGACCACGCCTGTTGAGGAAACGAGGTTCTGGGTTTCGGTCTTCACCGTGGAAATCACTTCCTCGGCGAGCTTCTTGCCATCGATCAACTGGGCCATAGCGCGCGCTCCGTTCTTGCAGTGATGTCCGGGAGATACATCACGTCTTTTCCGCATACATGCCCATAAGCGTCATCAAAGCCCGTGACAATTGGCGAAACCGGATTTTCTGAAATTTTAGGTCTGCTCAATCCAGTGTCGCAAAATGCCGGAGCATGAAAGTGATCTGGTAAATGAGCGCGCATGTGACAAAAACGGCGTGATAGCGGCGGCTGTCGGTGAGCATGGCGATGATGCTGAAGATGAAAAAACACGCCGTCTGGATGGGATATTCTATCCCGTATAGGAGGAAATGATCCGGCCCCTTGATAAAAGTATCAACCAGATCCGCTACTTCCGTCAGGGCCATAAGGCCAAAGAACCATTTGCGGCGAGACAGGAAATAATCACGATAGCCGGTATATTCCTCCATGCTGTCAGGGAACAGCAATGTACATTGCAGAAAATAAAGTCCGACATAGAAAATGACGAAAAGATAAGTCTCGAAAGTCCAGAGCGGGATATTTCGCAGGCCGAATTCAAACCACCAGAAATGCATCACCGACAGCAGGACGAAAGCAACCCAGGCGAGATGCACGGGATAGATTTTCTGTTTGCCCGGATGCTGCACAAAACGCGCCATGCCGATAAGCAGTCGCGAAATGCACAGGCCCAGAATAATGCCGATGATGATGCGGACATGGGCAAAAGCTTCCGCGGGTAGAACATCTGTCTTCAATGCCTGATCCATGCTGACCTCCGATTTTCAACGCAGAAAAATGCTAAAATTGTATTTTTCTTGTAAAATCAATAGGTTATTTATAATTAAGTTGCATGAGATATCAAGTATTTGCAAACAGTAAATCGATTTTTTCACTTTAAAAGAAGGGCTGGTGACTGTTTGCCCCAATCCGGGCAGGGCGTTCCATTGTCCTCAATGGCTGTTTGTGGAGGATTGCTTGCGCGCCTGCTCCATCTCCCAACGTTCATTCGCCTCGCGAATGGCAGCGGCAAAGCGCGATTCGCCATAAAATTCTGGAACCTCTGTCGATGGCGCATCGCCGGTGGATGGTTCTTTCGGCTCCAATCCCAGAAGCCGGCACCAGAGGCGCGGGCGAGGACGTGGCATGATCATGTCGTGCGCCTGTTTTTCGGGCGCTAGAGCTTCTTCCTGTTCCAGCTTTTCAGTGAGCGCGGCACGCAGGGCATGCATGCGGTTGCGCATGTCGGATTGCGGGTCACAGGCTTCGTTCTGCTGCTCCTCAACCAAAGGTGAGGATTTTTGCCGGGCTATCGCTGCGGCCTCTGTCTGTTTCTGCTCCGGTTCGGTATTCAAAATCTCGGTTTGCCGATGCTCTGGCGCATAAGCAAGCAGGGGAAGGCGCTCTTCCTTTTGCGGCTCGATCATTTATCCTACCCTTGGGCCACCATCAGGCCATCCTAATAGACGCACCAGATCAGTAAGCCATTGTCCTTACAAAAAAACCGTTAATGCAATGCCCTTATGGTTCGGCTTCGGGCCGGATATAAAAACGCTGCTTGAAGCAAGCACAGAAAAATCTCGCAGATTAAGACACAAAACAATCCAGACAGGCTGGGCAATAAGTGGCCCATGCGGCAGTTTTGTCATGATTGGTTAACCATGCATGGAAATCGCCTCTCAAGACTTTGCTTTGCCGCAGTGCTGGTTTAAACGATGTTATGCGGGGTTTACGAACAGGATAATGAATGCGCTGGCCTATATTCGCACGCCTTGTCATCGCGCTGGTCATATTTTGCGCGGCAGCCGCAGCAACCTTGCTTGCGGTGCTGCCGTTTATCGTCTCCACCGATGCGATCCGCGTTCGCGTGGCGCAGGAAATCAGCGCATGGACCGGCTATAGTGTAGAGCTGCGTGAGGCTCCCCGTCTAAAGGTTTTTCCTGTACCCAAGGCTTCGCTCAATGGCGTGGTGCTCAGCAAACTGACCGATGAGGGCCAAAAGACCTTCATGAGTGCCGACCGCATCGATGTGGAGCTGTCGCCGCTGGATGCGATCATGGGACATATTTCCTTTTCGGAAACCCAGATCGTGCGTCCGCATATCAATCTCGACGGGCATGTCACGAATTTTCCCGCGCTACTCGATGCCATTGCCGCATCCAATGGACGGCTTGGCACGGCAATCCGGGCGCAGCGCGTCTTGCAGGATGCAAAGACCACCAACGATCCCAGAACAGTCGAGCAGGCATCGCAACCTTTCGGACGCGTGGTGGTTCGCGATGGTACTATTTCGTTTGATCAGCCTGCGGACGCGGCCGCAAATGCGGATGAAGACAAGATCACGAAAGTCAATATGACGCTGGAATGGCCGCAGACATTGAGTGCCGCGACATGGAAAGGCAGCGCCCAATGGCGCAAGGAAGCCTTGCAGTTCAGTCTCACAGCGGCACAGCCTTTGCCTCTTCTGGCAGGCGGGACTTCGGATTTGACAGCCAGTTTTACCTCTGGTCCCGCGAGCATATCCTTTCAGGGCAAGGGCAATATTTCCAGGGACAGGTTCTTTGAAGGCGACTTGAGCGCCCAGACGCCCTCGCTCAGCAATGCCGTGCGCTGGCTCAGCCTGCCGTCCATTGCGGGTAGTTCGCAAATGGGGGCCTTTTCGCTTGAAGCCGCCATTACCGCCACGCCCAAACGCTGGAAGCTTGCCAATGTCAATTTGACCGTGGGTGAGAGCACGGCAAAGGGCGTGATTGAAATCGGTCTTGAACACGAGCAGCCTGCCGTGACGGGTACGCTTGCATTCGACAAGCTGGAACTGCGCAATCTGTTCGCCGCCTTCGTGCCATTGCCTGATCGCAATGACACCCCATCGGGACGCCCGGATAGCAGGGCTGACAACCGGGATTCCATCGATAGCAGCTTTTTCGATCATTCTGAATTTGATCTGCGTCTTTCCGCGCAAAACGCCACGGCCGGTCCGGTCACGCTCTCAGACGTTGCCGCAGCCATCCAGATCCGGGGTGGGCGCGCAATTTTCGATATTGGTGACGCCAAGGCTTTCAATGGCACCTTGCAGGCCAATGTGCAGATCATCCGCGACTTGAAGAGCGCCTCTGGTGAATTGCGCTTTAATGCGTCCGATATTGAAAGCGCGCAATTTCTTTCCGCACTCGGGTTTCAAAAGCCGTTTATCAGCGGAAAAGGCAATGTATCGCTGTTCATGAAAGGTCCTGCCAACAAATGGTCGGAGCTGCTTTCCAATGCACAGGGTAATATTTCCTTTGCACTCAATAATGGGCAGATGCAGGGCTTTGCCGTGCAGGATTTTCTGACGCAGGCGCAGAACCAGCGTTTTTTCGCATTGGAACGCCAGGACAACGTGTCCCTTGCCTTCAACCGTCTAGACCTCAAGGCCAATCTGTCGGATGGCGTGGCAACGCTTGAAAACGCAAAGCTCGACACATCCGATGGCAGCTTGAACCTTGCCGGAATCGTACCCTTCATCGACAGAAGCCTAGCATTGAGCGGCGAAGTGGTTTTCCCTGAAAGCCAGCTACAGCAACAAGCGGAAACCGATAATCAGGCGCAGACGCAGCCCACGGCACAGCCCCAAAAGGCACCGCTGCATTTCTTCGTGGGCGGTTCGTGGGACAGGCCGTTCATTTCGCCGTTATCAATGGGTTCGGGCCAGTAGCGTCGTAAAAGACGCGGCCGCTTGCTCAAGGCTGGTCACGCCTTTCTGTTTTGTCATGACCGTTGCAAATTCGTCAGGCCGACATCACGAAGAATGCAACTGTCGTGTTATGCGCCATCCTCATGCGAGGTCGCGCCTGCCTGTCTCAGATATTGTTCACATAAGAACCCCATACCTAAAAGAATGGGCAATCCTGCCAGTACAATCCAGAACAAAAGCCATCCCATTTCGTGTCCTCCACACTTGCTGCCGGTTCCAACTCTCCCGACCGGCATGAGATTTGGGCATTTTGGATTGTGCCATAAGGATGCAGCCTCGTCTCGTCTTTTGTTGGGCAGGATCATCCAAATATAGATCTGCTTGAAACGGAACTTTTGAAAATATCCATTTAAACTAATGAAATTATTATAATAATTCTAAAAATTTTTGCGCGATGGTGCATTTATTTGCCTTGCGCTAAAGTAGTACGAGGAATAAAACATGACTAATTGACGAAGGCTTGCTCGACGGATGTTCTAAAGGGCGGCCGCCGCCTTTATCGTGGAATTCGTGAATGCTCGTGCCGTTTCTCATCATGTTTCGTGAAGGCGTGGAAGCCGCGCTGATCGTCGGCATTATTGCGAGCTATCTCCATCAGACAGGACGCAGTGCCTGGATGCCTGTGGTATGGATCGGGGTGCTTCTGGCGCTGGCCATGTCGCTTGCCGTGGGGGCCATCCTGCAAGTCATGAGCGCCGAGTTTCCGCAAAAGGCGCAGGAACTGTTTGAGGCGATCATCGGTCTCATTGCAGTCGTGGTGCTTACATCCATGGTGTTCTGGATGCGCAAGGCCGC
>JAATGD010000410.1 GCA_015654965.1 Hyphomicrobiales bacterium | reverse complement strand
CGGCATCCCGATCGTAATAAACGCGCATTTCCTTATTCCCTTCAGTCAGATGACTCTTAAGATTATTCTGCGGCTTCCTCGTATCCGCAGAAAGATTAAGCCCCATAAAGAGCGAAAAACTGCTTGGTGGCCCGCCGGGCATCCCGGATAACCGCCGCATCAGTCAGTTCCAGCCGGTCGCCAAGCAGCAACCGGATCTGCATGTCCCGGACCACCAGCCCGAAAAACGTGCGAAACGCATCATCGATATCGTCGAATGCGAGCAGTTTTGCTTCCTGCCCCATGGTCAGAATAGGTTTCAGGCGCCGGGCCATTTCCGCAGGCCCGTTGGAGACGACGATATCGCCCAATGTCGATTTGCCCGACCCGGCATGGCTGACGGCAAGACGGTTGAGCGCAATCGACGTAGGCCCCGACAGCACCAGCAGCCAGTCACGCGCAAAATGTTCAAGACTGGAGAAAAGCGACTCGGCATCGAGCTTTTCGCGTGCCAGCGGCACGACCCGCACCTTGGACGCCTGCCAGCGCACCATGGCTGTGAGCAAACCGTCGCGATCGCCGAACCATTTATAGAGGCTTTCCTTGGAGCAATTGGCAGCGCGCGCAATATTGGCCGTCGTCAATGTACGGTCCCCGCCCCCGACCAGAAGGCGCAGCGCCTGCTCCAGAACATCGTTCTGACGCGGCGAAAGAGCCTGCGGCTTGTAAGCCTGCATTTCATCGCCTTCATTCGTCACGGATCATTTCCTCCATCTTGTACCGTACGGTACGGTTCCGTTTAATAATCCGTGCCAGCAGCACCGTCAAGCATGATTTTTCAGAGACGTGAAAGATTTTGGAAATGTGATCCGCAAACGCATGTCTCCCGCAAGTGGGAACCGGTTTCGGGAGACATGCGTGAAAAAACAAATAGGACATTTCCAAAGACTTCGCTCGATACAAAGGGCGTCCCCGGCTGTTTTCTTGCCGAAGACACCCTGCTCATAAAGAATGAAACGTCAGATATTTACCTGTGTCCCGATCTCCACGACGCGCCCTGTAGGAATCTGGAAATATTCGGTCGCATCCGCCGCCGTTCGTGCCAGCAGGATGAACAGTTTATTCTGCCACAACGGCATGTCGGAGCGCGATGACGCCTTGAGCGAGCGGCGCGACAGGAAGAAGGACGTCGTCATGATATCGAACTTCCAGCCAAGCTTGCGGCAAATGGCCAGAGCACGTGGAATATTGGGCTGCTGCATATAGCCGAATGTCAGTGTCACCTGCATGAAACGCTCATTATATTGCGACACCCGTGCCCGGTCCGCGCTCGGCACCCATGGCCTGGAAGCTGTTTCAACCGTGAGAATGACATTGTTCTCATGCAGGACCTTGTAATGTTTGAGACTGTGCATGAGCGCCGTCGGTGCGCTTTTGGCGTCGCCCGTCAGAAACACCGCCGTTCCGGGCACGATGGTTGGCGGGCGCTTGCCCATCTGCTCGACGATCAGATCGAGCGGGACTTCGGCCTTGCGGGTCTTCTGGAACAGATGCCGCGTGCCGCGCACCCATGTCCACATGATGATGACGAGCAACGCCGCAAATGTAATCGAAGCCCAGCCGCCATCATGCACCTTGATGATATTGGCGCTGTAAAACAGGATATCGATGATGAGGAAGCCACCGATAAACGGCAGCGCGTGGGCGAGCCGCCAGTTCCAAATGCGCGTCATGACGAAATAGAGAAGGCCGGTCGTCACCAGCATATTGCCAGTGACCGCGATCCCGTAGGCGGAGGCCAGATTGTTGGATTTCTCGAAACCGAGCACGAGGATGATGACGGTCAGTCCCAGCAGCAGATTGACGCGCGGGATATAAATCTGTCCGTGCAGCTTTTCCGATGTATGCAGGATTTCAAGACGCGGTAGAATGTTGAGCTGCACGGCCTGACGCGCGACCGAAAAGGCCCCACTGATAACCGCCTGACTGGCAATGACAGTTGCAGCGGTTGCCAAAAGCACCATCGGCCAGAGCGCAAATTGCGGCATCATCTGGAAGAAGGGAAGTGCGGCCGCCTCACCATGCGACAGCACGAATGCCGCCTGCCCGAAATAATTGAGCAAAAGGCAGGGAAAGACGATCCATAGCCACGCCCGCACGATGGGCTTGCGCCCGAAATGCCCCAGATCGGCATAGAGCGCTTCGGCACCCGTCATGGCAAGGAAGACCGCACCAACGGTAATGAAGGCGATGCCGGGACTGGTGAAAAGAAAACGCACCGCATAATAAGGATTAAGACCAGCCATCACGGACGGGTCGTCAAAAATATGCCAGAGGCCGGATGCCCCCAATGCCAGAAACCAGACCGCCATGACGGGGCCGAAGACGATTGCCACCTTGCCGGTGCCGTATTTCTGAACGGAAAACAGCGTCACCAGAATGACCACCGTGATCGGAACCACGAAAGGTGTCATATGGGGCGCTACGATATGCAGCCCCTCGACGGCAGACAGCACCGAAATGGCCGGCGTGATGACGGCATCGCCGAAAAAAAGTGCCGCTCCGCAAATACCCACGCCGAGTACAATGTTCGACCGCCCTTTCAAAGCGCTGCGCACCAGCGCCATGAGCGACAGGATGCCGCCTTCGCCATTGTTGTCGGCGCGCAACACGAACAGGACATATTTGATTGTCACCACCAGCGTCAGCGCCCAGAAGATGAGCGAAACCACCCCCAATATATCCGCCCGCGACAGAACGCCGTCACTTGTCGCAGCATGAAGCGCTTCGCGAAACGCATAGATCGGACTGGTACCGATATCGCCGTAAACAACGCCAAGAGCGCCTAGAAGGAGCATTTTCATGCTGTCAGCTTGCGGCTCGCTTTCTTCACTCACAAAACCGCTTTCAATATCCCTGCCCTCTGCGAGCACAAGAGATCGCGCTTTTGCGTCCTCACCGTTCAGTTCACTGCTCACTTGCAGGCACCTCGCACTTCATGGAAGTCGTTTCAGGATTTTTGGATTGTGATGATGGGTTAGTTGCAAAAACAAATGAAAAATAAATTTGAGGCCGCCTCGCAGCCTCGGTTCAGCTCCAGGCTCAAACATTCTGGGCCTATAATGCTCAATGCGGAAAACCGTTCCAGTTTTTCCCTCATACAATCATCTGCGCCCGCCGCCCGACGATGGGTGGCAAGAGATATAGGCTCCTTGTAACAGAAACAAATGCGCATTGCACAGGGCTTGCACCCGAGATATGCGCCGAGCACATTGCTAAAACTTTGCACCCTGCAATGCGGCTATGAAGCGTTTGACGGTTTCCGCCATGCCATAGGTCAAGGCATCCGCCGTCAGGCCATGGCCGATGGAGACTTCCTTGAGGTTCGGAATACGAGCAACGAGCGGAGGAAGGTTTTCAACCGTCAGATCATGCCCGGCATTGACCTCAAGCCCCAGAGCATGGGCCGCATCCGCCGCCTTTTGGATGCGCGTCAGTTCACGTGCAGCGGTTGCTGGATCGTCATAGGTCGCACCATAGGGTCCCGTATAAAACTCCACCCGGTCCGCACCTATGGCTTTGGCCTCCTGATAGCCCAGCGGGTCGGGATCAGCAAAAAGCGACACGCGCGCGCCACCTGCTTTCAGTCGCTTAACGATAGGTTCGAGATAATCGGCCTTGGAGATGAAATCCCAGCCATGATCCGATGTTGCCTGTGTAGGGTCGTCCGGCACCAGTGTCACCTGTTCGGGCTGATGCTTTTCCACGAGATCGAGAAAAGCCTCGCTGGGAAAGCCCTCGATATTGAACTCGGCCTGCGGAAATTCATCATCGATCAAGGCGCGAATATCGCCAAGATCGGAAAACCGGATATGACGCTGATCCGGGCGCGGATGCACCGTCAATCCCGCAGCCCCTGCCGCAAGCGCGATGCGCCCCAATCCCGTGACACTAGGCCACGGCAGATCGCGCCGGTTGCGCAGCATGGCAATAGCGTTGAGATTAACTGACAATCTAGCAGGCATTCAGGCGCTCTCCCCCGGATTGATTTTCCGCTTTATACGCCTGAAGCGTAAAAAATGTGAACTCTTCATACAAGCCTGAGGCAATGATCCCCTGAAACTTGCGCCCATAGGAGACAATGATAAATCCACGAGCAACTTTTGTCTGTTTCAGTCGTTTTTCAAACGCTGTAGAAAATGGGCAAGATCATGAATGATGGCTTATTCGAGGAGACGACAATGCGCATTGAAGACATCCCCGTCATCCGCCGCATTCCCACCGACAGGAGCGACGTCTTTGCCTTTGCCATCGAGGGCCATGTCACCGACTCGTCACTGGAAAATCTCTACGGTCTTCTGGATGCCGCCTATGAACAGCATGAGGAAATCGACCTTCTCATTCGCCTTACGGGCTATGAAGGTGTCGACTGGACGGCTGCTTTTTCCGAAACCACGCTTTCGATGCGCGCCAAATCCCTTCAACACTTGCGCCGCTATGCGATTGTCGGCGGCCCCTTGTGGATACAAGCCAGCATCACCTTGATGCAGCCGTTTCTCTCCATCGAAATGCGTTATTTCGAGGCGGAAGAAGAGCCGCAGGCATGGGAATGGCTTAATGCAAAGCCGGTCGCGGATTGATTACTTGACGATGGTCAGCTGCTCTGCAGCACGGGTGATCGCCGTATAAAGCCAGCGCTCGCGCGTATCGCGAAACGCATAACTCTCGTCGAACAGCACCACATTGTCCCATTGCGAGCCTTGCGCCTTGTGCACGGTCAGCGCATAGCCATAATCGAAATCGTCAAAGCGCTTTTTGGTCTGCCACGGGATTTCCGTATCCGGGTCTTCAAACTGCGCTTTCAGAAGCTTGATCTTGGCGACACCGCGATCATCATCTTCGGGCGCAACCAGCAGATTGATGCCCGGCTTCACCGTTTCCCTTGACGCGGTCATGACCTTCCACAGCGAGCCGTTGAGCAAACCCTTTGCCGGATCGTTACGCAGGCAGACAAGCTTGTCGCCGGCTTGAGGGTACGCGGCGGTAAATCCCTTCAACTCCCGCAGACGCTGGTTATAGCGCTTGCGCGTGCGATTGGTGCCGACCAGTACCTGATCGGCGGCGAGAACCATCTCCTGATTGACATCGCTCTTACCGATCACCTTCGCAAGGCCATAATCGCCGTAAGCAAGCTCCCGCCCCTCGCGCACGTCGAGCGCCATGCGGATGATCGGATTGTCCTGCGCCTGACGATGAATTTCGGTCAGCAGGTAATCCGGCTCATGCTCGGTAAAGAACCCCCCGCCGGAAATCGGCGGCAACTGCCCCGGATCGCCCAGAACGAGGATCGGCGTGCCAAAGGTCATCAGATCGCGCCCCAGCGCCTCATCGACCATGGAACATTCATCGACCACGATCAGGGCAGCCTTGGCGACAGGGCTTTGCCGGTTGAGCGAAAATGTCGGAGCAATGGAAGTCTTGCCGGTCGTATCGTCCTCGATTGCCTCTTCGCCACGCGGGCGATAGATCAGCGAATGCAATGTGCGCGCATTGCTCGCGCCCTTGGAGCGCAAGACCTGTGCCGCCTTGCCGGTAAAGGCCGCGAACTGCACATCGCCATCGACATGTTCGGCAAAGTAGCGCGCAAGCGTGGTCTTGCCGGTTCCGGCATAGCCGAACAGCCTGAAAATGGGCTTTCGACCCTCTTTCAGCCATTGGCCGACGGCTTTGAGCGCCTGATCCTGTTCCGGTGAAAACTGCATCCCTGTTTCAGACAGGATTCGCGCATGAGACGCAAGCCTGATCAAAGAAATGAATAAAAAGAGGAGCAACTGCGAAAGCCGCTCCGCCTTGTTCATCCATACGAACCCGATTACATCCCTTGCGGGCCGCGATTCATCGCCGACACACCCGTGCGGCAGATTTCGACCAGCCCGAGCGGCTTCATGATCGCAATGAACTGATCGATCTTGGCCGGTTTTCCGGTAATTTCCAGTACGAAATGCTCGGTCGTGGCATCCACCACCTTGGCCTTGAACGCATCCGCCAGCCGAAGCGTTTCCGCCCGCGCTTCGCCCGTGCCGGCAACCTTGACCAGCGCCAGCTCACGCTCGATGAGCCGGTCATGGCCCAGTTCCGCCGCGCGATGGCTCAGATCCACCACCCGATGCACCGGGACGATGCGTTCAAGCTGGTGCCTGATCTGGTCGAGCACATGCGGCGTGCCGCGTGTCACGATGGTAATGCGCGACAGATGCTGCTAGTGCTCGGTTTCGGAAACCGTGAGGCTTTCAATATTATAGCCGCGACCGGAAAACAGCCCGATTACCCGGGCAAGGACGCCCGGCTCGTTATCGACCAGAACCGCGAGCGTATGCGTTTCTGGCGTTTGCGTCTCGGCCGCGATGAAATAGGCCGATCCGGAAGCTAGATTTTGTGCATTCATGATTTTGTTCCTTCCAATCAGACCAGCGCACGGCCCTTGGCGTCAATGGCATTGGCAACCGCCTCGTCCGTCGCCTCGTCCGGCAACAGCATTTCATTATGCGCCTTGCCCGACGGGATCATCGGGAAGCAATTGGCAAGATTGGCCACGCGGCAATCGAAAATCACCGGCTTGTCGATTGTGATCATTTCCTCGATAGCGGCATCGAGATCACCCGGCTTCTCGCAGCGAATACCATGTGCGCCATAGGCTTCCGCGAGCTTGACGAAATCGGGCATGGCTTCGGTATAGGAATGCGACAGGCGGTTGCCATGCAGCAATTGCTGCCATTGCCGTACCATGCCCATATATTGATTGTTGAGGATGAAAATCTTGATCGGCGCATTGTGCTGGATGGCAGCAGACATTTCCTGAATGCACATCTGGATCGATGCGTCACCGGCAATATCGATGACCAGCGCTTCAGGGTGCGCGATCTGCACGCCAAGGGCTGCCGGCAAACCATAGCCCATGGTGCCAAGCCCTCCCGAGGTCAGCCAGTGGTTCGGCTCCTCGAAACCGAAAAACTGCGCCGCCCACATCTGGTGCTGGCCGACTTCGGTCGTGATATAGGTCTCACGGTCCTTGGTCAGTTCATAAAGCCGCTCTATCGCATATTGCGGCATGATCACGTCCTTGTTGGACGTGTAGGCCAGTGAATTCCGCGCCCGCCAGCGGTCGATCTGTTCCCACCATGCAGAAATTGCCTTTTTCTCAGGCTTCGTCTCGCTGGCGCGGAACTGGCGGACAATATCTTCCAGTACATGTGTGACATCGCCGACGATCGGCACATCGACGCGCACATTCTTGTTGATCGAAGACGGATCGATATCGATATGGATTTTCTTGGAATGCGGCGAGAAGGCATTGAGACGGCCGGTGATGCGGTCATCGAAACGCGCACCGATGCACAGCATGACATCGCAGTCATGCATGGTCATGTTGGCCTCATAGGTG
>JAATGD010000142.1 GCA_015654965.1 Hyphomicrobiales bacterium | reverse complement strand
TGATGGCAAGCCACGTAATGCCGAACGAGATGATCGCAAGCGCGGAAGGCTCATAGGCGCGATTGGCGCCGACGAGCTGCAAATAAGGCCCGAAAGCCGGACGGTTGAGGAGTGAAGCCAGCGTGAATTCGCCGATCACGATGGCGAAAGTAATGAAAGCGCCGCTCATCACGCCCGAAAGCACATTGGGAAAGATGATCCTGAACAGGATGCGACCCCAGCCCGCGCCAAGGCTCTGGGCGGCTTCGGTGAGCGTGTTCACATCGATGGTGCGCATGGCGGTATCGACTGCGCGATACATATAGGGCAGCGACAGCGTCATATAGCCGAACATCAGCAGAAGGTCGGTGGCGCGGGTCGAGGATGTGAAGGGCAGCCATGACGACGAATTATAAATGCGTAGATAACCGAACACGATGACGATGGCGGGAATGACCAGTGGCATCAGGGTGATGAATTCCATCACCGGCCGCAAATGCGGCAGGCGCAGGCGCACCCAATAGGCGGTCGGCACCACCAGAAGCATGCCGAAAATGATGGTCAAAAGCCCCAGCAGGATCGAATAGCCAAAAGTTGCCTGAAAGCGCTCATCCGCGAAGACGACCCGATAGGCGTCGAAGGAATATTCGCCACGCCGCATGCGCAACGAGAATTCAAATGTGCCGATGAGCGGCACAAGGAAATAGATCGCGCCGATGATGAAGGCGATCCATGCGCCGATTTTCTGTGTGGTCGAGCCTTTCATCGCTGCCACCTTTCGGCGCGCATGCGCAGCCAGATATAGATCAGGTTGGAAAGGCCGGTAATGACGATCATGCCGAGCGCCAGCGCGTAACCGAGATTCTGGTTATGCAGCACATCGCCGCGGATCTGTGCGTAAAGCAGGATTGGCACGATATTGAGCGAGGAGCCGGTCAGCGCATAGGCCGTGGCAATCGCCCCGAACGAATTGGCGAACAAAAGCAGCGTGGTGCCCAAGAGGCTTGGCCAGAGGATCGGAAAAGCCACCATGCGCCAATATTGAAAATTGTTTGCGCCCAATATCGAGGAGGCCTCGCGCCATTCTTTTTTCAGGCCATCGAGCGCGGGGGTGAGGATGAGCACCATCAGCGGTATCTGGAAGAAAAGATAGGTCAGCGTCAGGCCCAGAAAGCTCAACAGGTTAAACCCGGTGCCGTAGAGATTGAAGCCGAACCATTCGCGCAGCAGGATGGTGACGAAGCCGGTGCGGCCCAATGTGGCGAGAAAGGCGAAAGCCAGCGGCACGCCGGCGAAATTGGACGCCACGCCGGAAAAGGTCAGCACCGTGGGGCGCAGGAAGCGCGGCAGATTGCCGAGCACGATCGCCCAGGCGAGGAAGAAGCCGATGATCGCGCCGCCAAGGGCGGAAGCAAGGCTGACCTTGATCGAAATCCAGTAGGCGCTCAAAATCTGCGGCTGGAACAGGTCGTAAATATTCTGGAGCGTGAAATTACCGGCCGGGTCCTGAAACGCGCCGACGACCAGATACATGGTCGGCCAGAGCAGGAACAGGGTGGCGAACAGGAAGAAAGGTGCCACGCCAAGCCATGATATGCCGGGCCATGAAAGGGGCAATTGACGTTTGCGCGTCTGGCTTACGGGGGCGGCTGTGTCGGCTGTCGAGCTCATGCATTCTTTCTTTAAAGCATCGACCCCGAAAGGTCATGGATTTTTCAGGGCGGGCGGCCCGGAAAGAAAGGAATAAAGGTCTGCGACGACCTGCTCAGGCCGTCGCAACCATTGTTACCGGAAAGGCTTTTACTGGACGTTCGCGCCGACGACGCTGTCCCAGTTCTTGGTGATTTCTTCCTGTGCGCTCTCGATCTGCTCAAGGGTCGGGAAGATGGCCTTTTCATAGGATGCCGCTGCCGGCAGTTTGTCGAGCAGTTCCTGCGGAATCTTGCCCGCCTTCGCCATGGCGTTGAAGCGGATCGGATGGCAATAGCCCTTCAGATAGCCGAGCTGGCCGTCATCGGAATAAAGATGCTCCATCCAGAGTTTCGCGGCATTGGGATGGGGCGCATAGGCGCTGATGGCCTGAACATAGACACCGGCAACGACGCCTGATTTCGGAATGACGGTCTCGACGGCAGGATTGCCCTGCAAGGTGTCGCGATCGGCGAGCGCATTATAGTCCCAGCGGATGATGATCGGGGTCGAGCCTTGCGCCAGAGAAGCCGCCTTGCCGATGACGGGGACGAAATTGCCCTTGGCGTTCAATTCCTTGTAGAATTCAAGACCCTTCTTGCCTGCATCCGCTCCCGGCTCAGAGCCGCGCGCCATACCGGCTGCATGAACGCCGAGAATGGCCTGTGCTGAAACGCGCGGATCACCGGCCAGCGCAACCGAATTGGCATAATCGCTTTTCAGCAAATCTTCCCAGTCCTGCGGCACGTCCTTGACGATATCCGTATTCACTTCAAAGCCCAGCACGCCGTAATAATCGCCGTACCAGTGGCCTTCAGAATCCTTGGCGCTGTCGGGAATCTCGTCCCATGTCGAGACCTTGTATGCCTGGGTCAGGCCTTCTTTCTTGGCGGAGGTGCCGAAAGCAAAGCCGACATCGATCACGTCAGGCGCCTGCGGGCCTTTATTGTCCTTGTTGGCCTTGATGGCTTCGACTTCATCGCCCGAGCCTGCATCGGGGTTCAATTCATTGACCTTGAGGCCGTATTTGTCTTTAAAACTCTGGATGATCTCGCCATAGCCGCACCAGTCATGCGGCAGGGCGATTGTCGTCAATTCTCCTTCGGCCTTGGCGGCTGCGATCAGCTCGGCTGACGGTTCAGCACTGGCAATGGAAACCCCGGCAACGGCAACAGCCGTCGAAAGCGACAGCAAACGCGCTGTATACTTAAGCATTTTTGATGACTCCCTGTTTGATCACGGCGAAGGCCCCCGGCTTTTCCGGTGTTCGCCCCCCTCCGTTACGCGCCTCATATGACGGCTGGATGACAAAACCTGTCTGTCATAATTGCCGGTTAACGAAAGTGAACCACGTTTTCATAGGCTTAGCAATTGACGGCTGGGCAGAAGCTGCATTTTTGTGACAGGAAATGTGACAAAAATTTCGCTTTCGTCGTGTTTGTGAAGGCTGCTGTCCTGATTACGACATGATTGTTTCTCGAATGCGGAAGCCTGTTCGCAAGTCTTCAAACGAAAAAATCCGAAAGATTTGCGAAATTGCCCGTTGTTGAAAACGCTGCCTTGTCCGCTCTCCTGTTTTTGCGCAGAACGCGATCATGACGGGATGCGGCGCGGATCAACCTTTTGCTGATTCTGTCGGAAGAAGATGCCGGACATGCAGCACCGGCTTGCCAAGCGTGAAAAGCCGCAACACATATACGTTTTTTCCGATCCCCTGATAGGTTTTTGCCTGGCCTCGCGAAAGAGTGCGGTTTCAAGGCGCGCGACCTTTACTTTCTGAAAATTTCGCCTTTGATAGCGCAAAACTCCCATCCCACAGTCAGGAGGAAGCTGTGAAAGCACTCGTTCTCGAAGAAAAGGGAAAACTCGCTTTACGAGATTTCGATATACCCGGTACGCTTGGCCCTAAGGATGTGCGTATAAAAATCCATACGGTCGGCATATGCGG
>JAATGD010000414.1 GCA_015654965.1 Hyphomicrobiales bacterium | reverse complement strand
GGCCAGAACTGGGAGCGCGCCGCCATGATCAAGGCGCGGCCCGTTGCGGGTGATAGGCCATCGGGCGATCAGGTGCTGGCGGAACTCTCTCCTTACGTCTGGCGCAAATACCTCGATTATGCAGCGATTGCCGATGTGCATTCCATCAAGCGGCAGATCCACGCCCATAAAGGTCACGGCGATATCGCGGTACGCGGTCATAATGTGAAACTCGGACGTGGCGGCATCCGCGAGATCGAATTTTTTGTCCAGACCCAGCAATTGATTGCCGGTGGGCGCTTTCCCGAATTGCGTGGCAACCAGACGGTGCCGATGCTGGCAAAACTTGCCGAGCGCGGCTGGATTACTGAAAAAGCCCGCGATGCGCTGACAAAGGAATATGCATTCCTGCGCGATGTCGAACATCGCATTCAGATGATTACTGACGAGCAGACGCATATCCTGCCCGAAGATGACGAGGGTTTTGCCCGTGTCGCGCATATGATGGGCTATGCAGAGTCGAGCGAATTTTCCCAAACCTTTCTCGATGCACTGCGGGTGGTGGAAAAGCATTATGCGGCGCTGTTCCAGCAGGCTCCCGAACTGGGAACCGCCACCGGCAATCTGGTCTTCACCGGCGATGTCGACGATCCCGGCACGCTTGAGACCATGGCAGCCATGGGTTTCGAGCGTCCGAGCGATATATGCCGTGTCATCCGCACCTGGCATTTTGGCCGCTACCGTGCCACGCAATCCGCCGAAGCGCGTGAACGCCTGACCGAATTGACCCCCGCTCTTCTCAAGGCTTTTGCCGAAACAAAGCGTGCCGACGAGTCGCTTCTGCGCTTTGACAGCTTTTTGCAAGGCCTGCCTTCGGGCATCCAACTTTTTAGCCTGCTGCAATCCAATCCCCCGCTTCTCAATCTTCTCGTGATGATCATGAGTGCCGCGCCCAATCTCGCGGACATCATCACGCGCAAACCGCATGTCTTTGACGGGCTGCTCGATCCGGCGATTTTTTCCGAAGTGCCGACACGTAACTATCTCGAAGAGCGGCTGCGGGTCTTTCTGGGCGCGGCCACCGATTATGAGGAAGTGCTGGACCGGCTGCGCATTTTTGCCGCCGAGCACCGTTTCCTGATCGGCATCCGCCTGCTCACGGGCGCGATTGACGGCGTGCGGGCAGGCCGCGCCTTTTCCGATCTGGCGGAACTGATGATTGCCAAGGCTTTCGAGGCGGTGGAGGCGGAGCTTGAACGTCGTCATGGCAAGGTGGAAGGCGGCAAGGTCGCACTTCTCGCCATGGGCAAGCTCGGCAGTCGCGAATTGACGGCGGGTTCCGATGTCGATCTCATCCTGCTTTATGATCATGCGCAGGACGCGGAATTGAGCGATGGTGAAAAGCCGCTCGCTCCATCGCAATATTATATCCGCCTGACGCAGCGGCTGATTGCGGCGCTTTCCGCACCGACCGCCGAAGGCGTGCTGTACGAAGTCGATCTGCGTCTGCGTCCTTCCGGCAACAAGGGACCTGTTGCGACCCATATCGCTTCTTTTGGCAAATATCAGCGCAATGACGCATGGACGTGGGAGCATATGGCGCTGACACGGGCACGGCCCATCCATGGCGATGCGGCTTTCATGGCAGAGATCAGGGACGAGATTGATGCGGTTCTGGCGCTGCCGGTCGATGCAGCCAAAATTGCAAAAGACGTGCGCGACATGCGCGCCTTGATCGCGCAGGAAAAGCCGCCACGCGATGACTGGGATTTCAAGCTGAAAGCAGGCGGCATCATTGATCTCGAATTCATCGCGCAGTTTGCGACCCTTGCCGGTCATGTGAAGAAGGTGCCGCGTCCTCTGGCAACCGAGGAGGTTTTGGCAAGTCTTGAGCCAGCCTTTGCCGATCCCGCAACGGTGGACATGCTGGTCGATGCGCATCGCTTCTATACCAATCTGAGCCAGACGATCCGTCTCTGTCTCGGTCGCGATGCGGCGCGCGACGAGTTCATTCCCGGCATGATCGATCTTTTGTGCCGCGCGGCGGAATTACCCGATATTAAGCGGGTCGATCATCATCTCGATGAACTGGCAAAAAATGTCCACACCAGCTTTGAAAGGTTGGTGCAAGCCTGATCAGGCCGCGTTGATAGTCGCATTCTGCTGAGCGATGAGTGCCACCTTGCGGTCTGGGATGCAGACCGACACAACCGTGCCGACCCCTTCGGTCGAGCGGATGCGCAGCCAGCCGCCATGCAATTGCGCCAGTGAGCGGGTGATGGCAAGGCCAAGGCCCGAGCCGCTATGCGACTTGGTGAACTGGTTTTCCACCTGCTCAAACGGCTGGCCGATCTTTTTGAGCGCGGATTTCGGAATGCCGACGCCGGTATCGCGGATGGTCATGAACAGCGCCGATCCGCGCTTGCGCGCCCGCACCGTGATATGACCATTATGCGAGGTGAATTTGACCGCATTCGACAGAAGATTGATCAGCACCTGCTTGACCGCGCGGCGGTCGGCGTGAAGCTGCATGGCATCTTCGATGCGCGTTTCCACCGTGATATTCTTCTCATCCGCCTGTAGCGAGATCATGCGCACCGTCTCGTTAATCAGCGGGCAAAGATCGATTTCCTCGCGGTCGAGCGAGAAATGACCGGCCTCGATCTTCGACATGTCGAGAATGTCGTTGATCACGTTGAGCAGGAAGTTGCCGGATGTATGGATGTCGTTGATATATTCCTCGTAACGATCCGACCCGAGTGGCCCGAAAGTGCCCGCCTGTATCATTTCGGAAAAACCGATAATGGCGTTGAGCGGCGTGCGCAGTTCGTGGGACATATTGGCGAGAAATTCGGACTTGGCACGGTTGGCGGCCTCGGCACGCTCTTTTTCCTGCGCATATTTATGCGCGAGTTCCGAGAGTTCGCGAACCCGGTCGCGCTCGCCTTTACGCGCAATCGAAAGATCATGAATGGTCGCCATCAGGCGGCGCTCGCTATCCACCAGCCGCTCCTGATGCAGCTTCAACTGGGTAATGTCGGTGCCAATGGACACCAGCCCGCCATCCTGCGTACGGCGTTCGTTGACTTGCAGCCAGCGCCCGTCGCTCAGCTGTCGCTCAAACGTCTGCCCGCCTGCGCGATTATGCTCATTGGCCATACGACGCTCAAAGGCGAAGGGGCGCGTATGCGCATCGACCTCGTTGCGCGGCACGCCCGGTTTCAGCGTCCAGACCGGCAGGCCCGCATATTCGCTGAATTTGGAATTGGCCATCACAAGACGGTTATTGGCGTCCCAAAGAATGAAGGCTTCCGAAATATTCTCGATGGCTTCACGGATGCGCATATCGGCTTCCGCCGTCTGTTGCGCGAAACGATGTTGTTCGCTGACGTCAAAAGCAATGCCGACAAGATGCAGATCACCCTCACGCGCAATATCGGCGCGCACGCGCATCCACACCCATGAGCCATCGGCATGGCGCATGCGGAACACGCGATCCACATGCGCGATATCGCCTGCCGCCGCCTGCTCGGCGATGGAATAGAGATCGCCGTCTTCCGCATTGATTATCGCGGCCACATCGCCAAACGGCAGCACCGCGTCCTGCGCTTCATAGCCTAGCATTTCATACATCGAACGCGACCAGTAGATGCGCCCGCGCACCATGTCCCAGTCCCACAACCCGCAGCGTCCGCGCGCCAGCGCCAGATCGATCC
>JAATGD010000110.1 GCA_015654965.1 Hyphomicrobiales bacterium | reverse complement strand
TTTCAGCTTGTCGAGGTCTTCCTCGCGAAGCCCACGGATCAGCGCACCGCTGCCCGCGCCGACATTGCCCTGCACCAGCGCCTGCCCCTCGACCACCGGAATTGCGAAGTTTACACCGGAAATGCCGTCAATGCGTTTGATAAGGCTCGCATAATCGTCAAGCGGCCGGTCGATGGGCTGCATGATCAGATGGCCGTTGATGCCAAGAATGCGGGTCAGAAGCTCAGCGCGGAAACCGTTCATCACCGCCATGACGATGATCAGCGTCGCAACGCCAAGCATGATGCCGGTGAAGGAAAATCCGGCAATAACCGAAATAAACGTCTCGCGGCGGCGCGCACGCAGATATCGCCACGCGATCATACGCTCGAAAGCCGAAAAAGCCCCGGATTTCGGTGCCTCTTCCACTGCCGGGGCCTGAGTTGCAGGCTTTACTGCCGCCGCTTTACTCATGCTTGCGCCACAAGCCTGTTGATGGCTTCCTCAATCGACAGGGTTACGCGCTCGCCAGACTTGCGATCCTTGATTTCGACTTCGCCAGCCGCCACG
Organism: Hyphomicrobiales bacterium; assembly: GCA_015654965.1. Lineage (GTDB taxonomy): Bacteria > Pseudomonadota > Alphaproteobacteria > Rhizobiales > Rhizobiaceae > Brucella. Next base: position 5,928 of record JAATGD010000110.1, on the reverse strand, counting down.
CCGCGTGGGCCGACAATGACCTGTGTCGGAAGGCCGATCAGGTCCATGGTCGCGAATTTCGCGCCGGGACGGTCATCGCGGTCGTCCAATAGCGGGTCAAGACCAGCCTTGGTCAGAGCGTCATAGAGTTTTTCGCTCACTTGATCGCAGGCTTCGTCACCCGGCTTCATGTTGATGATGCCGGCACCGAAGGGGGCGATGGATTTTGGCCAGATAATGCCCGCATCATCATGGAAAGCCTCGATGGCGGCGGCGACCAGACGCGACGGACCGATGCCGTAGGAACCCATGGAAACAGCATGTTCCTTGCCGTCAGGGCCCGTCACTTTCGCGCCCATGGCATCGGAATATTTGGTGCCGAAATGGAAAATATGGCCGACTTCGATGCCACGCGCCGAAAGCTGATCGTCAGCCTTGACCTCTCCCCATGCGTCTTCATCATGCATTTCGTCGGTCGCCGCATAAGGCGTCGTCCAGCGGTCAACGATATCGGTCAATTGCGCATCATCGCGGAAATCCGTGTCCGCTCCGGGTACCGCCAGATCGAGATAGGCGCGGTCGCAATAGACCTGGCTTTCGCCGGTATCGGCCAGAATGATGAATTCGTGGCTTAGATCACCGCCAATGGGACCCGTGTCAGCGCGCATCGGGATTGCCTGAAGGCCAACGCGGGTAAAGGTGCGCAGATAAGCCACAAACATGCGGTAATAAGCCATTTTCGCGCCCTCGTAATCGAGGTCAAACGAATAGGCGTCTTTCATCAGGAATTCGCGTGAGCGCATGACGCCGAAACGCGGACGCACCTCATCGCGGAATTTCCACTGGATATGATAGAGATTGAGCGGCAGGTCCTTGTAGGAACGAACGTAAGAACGGAAAATGTCCGTAACCATCTCCTCATTGGTCGGGCCGAACAGCATTTCGCGTTCCTGACGATCCTCGATACGCAGCATTTCCTTGCCATAGGCGTCGTAGCGTCCGCTTTCGCGCCACAGATCGGCCGACTGGATGGTCGGCATCAGGATTTCATTGGCCCCGGCGCGGTTCTGCTCCTCGCGGATGATATCGCAGACCTTGTTGAGCACTTTCAGGCCCAGCGGCAGCCATGAATAAATACCCGCCGACTGCTGACGGATCATGCCCGCACGCAGCATCAGCCTGTGGGAGACGATTTCAGCCTCCTTGGGATTTTCCTTGAGAATGGGCAAAAAATACCGCGACAGACGCATCGTAACCACCGATCAAGAGGGAATACCTGAATGCTGCAAGAATCAGGCGAAAATTAAGCATATGGGCTGGTTTATTATCGGGTTCTGCCGCCAATGGAAACCCGCCTGAAAACGCTTTGCGCCTTGAGAATTTCGCCATCCACAAACAGTTGCGGCAAACAAAAGACAGGCGGCGGATAAAACAGCCGCCGGTTTCCCATTCAATTTCAATCTATTATGCAGGGATCAACTATTTGCAGAAAAATATACGAAAGAATTATGACGCAGCAGAAGATTTTTAGTGACAAAAGCTGTGCAGTCAGCTATTTTTTTCATCATAAGAGCACAACGGAATAAAACCGTTGGTTTCACGCGGTCAAAAGTCTTGGGAGGATGGATCCAGGCGCGACTACGCTGCCGCCAGTAACATGGAAACGGATCGAACGCGTATCGGATTAGCAAGGCGAAAGCCTTGCTTTTTTTTTGTACTTGCCAAATCATCTTTTTGCAGAGTGAAAATCACGCGCCTGCTATGCGGTATTTGCGCTCTCGCGTCCATCAATAACCTATTATATTTGTAGGATTATGTGGCAAAATCCCCTTTTTGCACAGGAATGACGGCAATCGCCGCGCCTGTCCTGCTGTTTCGAGAAAACAGGGTGCAAGTGCCTGTGCAAGCTCAATCAGGTTGCACGCATATCGGTCCGCGTGAATTTCAGGGCCTTATAATATGCAATAAAAATAGAATCACAATTTATGATTGCAATCGGGAAAATAGGGTAAAAAGAATGATATGCCTAAATAATAGGCATTAATTTCAATAAAAGCAGACGGCAAGCGGTGATTGGCTGATGTTCACGTCAGATCAGGGAAGAAATGCGGGATGTCGTCGAGGCCAAAACCCCGGACCTGCGTGAGATAATAATAAAGCGCGAAAATGAGGCTCGCGACGATGGTCGTGCGCAGAAAGGCGCGGCCGATACGCGGCTTTGCGGGGGCGCTTGCGACCGTGCCGAGCGTCACGTCATCTTCCTCGGCCTGCGTGCGCAATCCCACAGGCAAAAGCGCGAACAGGCTCGTCCACCAGATGATGAAATAGATCGCAATGGCGGAGCCGATCGACATGGTTACACTTCCTCCAGTTCGATCAGTGTACCATTGAAATCCTTGGGATGCAGGAACAAAACCTGTTTGCCGTGCGCGCCGATCTTTGGCTCGCCATCGCCAAGGATACGCGCGCCTTGCGCTTTCAGCCGGTCACGGGCTTTGAGGATATCCTTCACCTCATAGCAAAGGTGATGCATGCCCCCCGAAGGGTTCTTGGCAAGGAAGGCCGCAATGGGCGAGTCCTCGCCCAGCGGTTCCAGCAATTCGATCTTCGTGTTGCCGACATCGATGAAGACCACGGTCACGCCATGTTCGGGCAAGGCCTGCGGTTGCGTGACCGTTGCCCCCAGTTGTTGCCGGTAAAGCGCTGACGCGACTTTGATATCGGGAACCGCAATCGCCACATGGTTCAAACGTTCGAGCATCAGCACCTCCCCTGCCTTGCTTTAGATCGGGCTTACCGTAGCCTGTTGACGAAGACTGTCACCACCGGCTTTTTGCCCCATGTCATATTTGCCGCAGCGCGCACGGCGCGGCGAACGGATTCGCGTACCAGTTCAAGATCCTTGCGGCGCACACGCGGAATGCTGTCGATGGCTTCAATCGCCGCATCGAGCAAAATGTCTTCCAGCAATTCGCCCTGCCCGTCTTCTTCCGGCACGCCAAAAGCCACGAGGTCAGGCTCATCGACGATCTTGTGCTCGCGATCAAGCAGCACCGAAACCGAAACATGGCCGACATAGGCAAGCTTGCGCCGCTCGACCATGCCGATCTCGTCCTCGTCGCCGATCAGCTTGCCGTCCTTGTAGATGCGCCCGATGGGGGCTTCATCGATGATTTCGGCCTTGCCGGGCGCCAGACGCAGCACGTCGCCATTGCGGATCTGCGCGATCTGCTCGATGCCTTCCATGGCGCCAAGCGAACCCTGAGCGACGAGATGGGCCGCCTCGCCATGCACCGGCACCAGAATTTCGGGCCGCACCCATGAATACATGCGCCTCAATTCACTGCGGCGCGGATGGCCGGAAACATGCACCAGCGCATCGCCATCGCTGATGATTTTTATGCCGCGATCGATCAGCCGGTTCTTGATATCGAGAATGGACTTCTCATTGCCGGGAATGGCGCGTGAGGAATAGATCACCGTATCACCGGGCGAGAGCGCTATGCTACGCATTTCATCGCGTGCCAGCTTGGCGAGCGCCGCACGCGGCTCGCCCTGACTTCCCGTGAGGATCACCACCACGTTTTCACGCGGGATATAGCCGTAATCCTCTTCGCTCAGATATTCGGGCAGGCCTTCCATATAGCCAAGCTCGGTTGCGACCGAAATCGCCCGTTTCATGGAGCGTCCGACCACCAGCACCTGACGTCCCGCATCGCGCGCGGCTTCAGTAATCGAGCGTATACGCCCGACATTGGACGAGAAGGTGGTTATCGCCACGCGCCCCCGCGCTTCCTCGATCAGCTAACGCAGGCCTTCGCCCACTTGACGCTCAGACGGGGATTCGCCTTCGCGCTGCGCATTGGTGGAATCGCATATCAGCGCCAGAACACCCTGATCGCCATAAGCGCGGAACCGCGCCTCATCGATCACCGGCCCGAGCGAGGGTTCCGGGTCCATCTTCCAGTCGCCGGTATGGATGACAGTCCCCAGCGGCGTGGTGATGGCAAGCGATACCGGCTCGGGGATCGAATGGGTGACCGCGATGGCCTCGACCTTGAAAGCGCCCAGCTCGAATGTCTCACCGGCCTTGTAGATATGAACCGGAATTTCCGGCGCGCCATGTTCCGACTGCCGCTTGGCTTCAAGAAGCCCGGCTGTGAACGGCGTTGCGTATACGGGGACTTTCAGGCGCGGCCACAGATCGAGCAATGCGCCGTAATGGTCCTCGTGCGCATGGGTGATGATGATGCCGCGCAGATTGTGCTTTTGCGCTTCCAGATAACGGATATCGGGCAGGATGAGGTCGGCTCCCGGCTGTTCGGGGCCTGCGAAACTCACGCCCATATCGACCACCAGCCATTCGCGGTTATCCGCCGGGCCGAAACCATACATGGCCAGATTCATGCCGATTTCGCCCACGCCACCCAGTGGCAGAAAGACGAGTTCCGGGTTGTTGGATCGGGCCATGAAATATCCTTTTATTATCCTTGCATATCAACTGTGCTTCAACTGAACCGAAATGACTGCGGTTGCAAGTCCGGCGCCTGTAATAAAAACCTGTTATTTCCGCAATGTTGCAGCCGTTCCGAAATAAACATCGCCCGCCGTGATCGCAATCCTTATCCCCTCATCATCGCGCATGATGAAATGACAGGCTTCGTCAATCGTCTCGAATCGGCCTTCGACAATCCTGTCATGCAGTTTTATCGCGACATTTTCACCAAGCCCGTGCGCACGCTCAAGCCAGCGCTTTCTGATGTCACCCAGGCCGCGCCCGCCATTCCAGATACAGTAATTGACAGACCATGCGTCCGAGAGTGCCGTAAACAGCGTTTGCGCATCAGCACGGCTGCCAAGCGCGTTGAGCGATGTCGCCGCATAGGGCAGATCGTCGGGGAAGGAGACGACATTGGTGCCGATACCGATTGCAATGGCAAAGCGGTTGTCATCCAGAGAGGAGGATTCAAGCAAAATGCCCGAAAGCTTCGCGCCATCGATCAGCACGTCATTGGGCCATTTCAGCCCGATTTTAGGCGCGATTGCCGGGCCATAGGTCGTGAAAACCGCGTCCAGCGCATCCGCCAGAGACAGCCCTGCGACAAAACTCAGCGTGGCTGCGGTTTTGATATCGAATGGTTCGACCAGAAGCAGCGTGGAGGCGAGATTGCCTTCCTGTGTCGACCATGCGCGACCGCGCCGACCACGACCGCTTTCCTGTTTTTTGGAGACAAGCCAAAGTTTTCCGGGGTCGCCAGCATTGGCGCGTTCCAGCGCCACCGCATTGGTCGAGCCTATCGTCTCGAAACTTTCCAGACGATAGGCTTCATTTCCGGCGACAGGCGAAAGCGCGAAATGCATCGAAGACCCGCCGCCCAATGATCAGAACAGGCTTTTTGCGGCCGCTTCGGCATAATTGCCGATGGGGCCAGCAAGGAAGATATAGAACAGCACGAATGCGCCGCTCACGCCAAGCACGAGGCGCAATTCGCCCGCAACCGGCACGAAACCATTGCCGGTCGGCTCATCGAACCACATGACCTTGATCATGCGCAGGTAATAGAACGCACCCACGACGGACGCCACGATACCGATGATCGCAAGCGGCAGAAGACCGGCCTGAACGGCGGCAAGGAAGGTGTACCATTTGCCAAAAAAACCAGCCATTGGCGGAATGCCGGCAAGCGAGAACAGGAAGATCGTCATGATGGTGGCGAGCACCGGATTGGTGCGCGACAGGCCCGCCAGATCATTGATTTCCTCGACATTGCCGTCACGCGTGCGCATGGCGAGAATGAAGGCGAACGAGCCGAGCGTCATGGCGAGATAGATCGCCATATAGATCGCGACACCCTTCACGCCAATGGCGGTGCCAGCGGCCAGACCCACAAGGGCATAGCCCATATGGCTGATCGAGGAATAGGCCATCAGGCGTTTGATATTGTGCTG
>JAATGD010000189.1 GCA_015654965.1 Hyphomicrobiales bacterium | reverse complement strand
GTGACGGTGGCGCTGGGCGCATCGCTGTTTGATGACCGTTTTGTCTTGAAACCCTTCAAGCCCAGGCAATTGAAGCGCATGACAGGCTTTCCCAATGACGCCTTGCAGAAGGAACTCTGCCATGGCGATCTGGCGATCCAGTTCTGCTCCAACACGCCCGACACCAATATTCATGCGTTGCGCGACATCATGAAGAACCTGCCCGATCTTCTGATGGTGCGCTGGAAGCAGGAAGGCTCGGTACCGGTACAGCCACCGCATTCGCAAAAGGCGAAGGAAAGCGCGCGCAACTTCCTCGGCTTCCGCGACGGTTCCGCCAATCCCGATTCAAACGATGCCGCGCTGATGCAACGTATCCTCTGGGTTGGTGCTGAGCGAGGCGAGCCGGACTGGGCCAGGAATGGCAGCTATATGGCGGTGCGCATCATCCGCAATTTTGTCGAACGCTGGGACCGCACCCCCTTGCAGGAGCAGGAGGCGATCTTTGGTCGCCGCAAGGATAGCGGCGCGCCTTTTGACGGCAAGGCGGAAGCCGATGTGCCCGATTATGCGAAGGACGCGGAGTGCAAGGTTACGCCGATGGATGCGCATATCCGCCTTGCCAATCCGCGTGACGCCATGGCGACAGAGCACCTGATGCTGCGCCGTCCGTTCAACTATTCCAACGGCGTCACCAGATCGGGCCAGCTCGATATGGGGCTGTTGTTCATCGCCTGGCAGGCCGATCTCGAAAAGGGGTTCATCACCGTGCAAAAACGGCTCGATGGCGAGCCGCTGGAAGAATATATCAAGCCCATCGGCGGCGGATATTTCTTCGCGCTGCCGGGGGTGAAGGACGATCAGGACTATTATGCGCGCGCCTTGCTTGCGGCATCCGCATCGCAGGACGCGCGTGGCTAAAATATTATCAAAGGAGAGGCTAACCATGAAATATCGTCTGCCATTGCTCGCATCGGCCTGCGCCGTTGCACTTTCACTGGGGTTTTCTGCCGCGCGCGCCGAAGTCTCGCCGCTCGACCTCGTTCAGCCGATTGCCGATTATAAGGTCTATGTGCAGGATAATCTCGATATCCTCGTCAAGGACACCAAGGCCTTCACCGATGCCGTCAAGGCGGGCGATCTGGCAAAGGCCAAAGAGCTTTATCCGTCCTCACGCGTGGCTTACGAGAAGGTCGAGCCGCTGGCCGAACTTTTTGCCGATCTGGATGCGGCCATCGACAGCCGTGCGGATGATCACGAAAACGGCGAGAAGTCGGATGATTTCACCGGCTTCCATCGGCTGGAATATGGTCTCTTCGCGCAGAATTCGACCGAGGGCCTCGATAAATATGCCGACAAGCTCTATGCGGATGTGGTCGAATTGCAGAAGCGCATCAAGGACCTGACCGTTCCGCCTGAAAAGGTGGTGGGTGGTGCCGCAGCGTTGCTCGAAGAAGTCGCCGCGACCAAGATTTCGGGCGAGGAAGACCGTTACAGCCACACCGACCTGTGGGATTTCCAGGCCAATGTCGATGGCGCGCAGAAGATCGTCGAGCTGTTCAAGCCCTTGGTGGAAAAGGAAAAGCCGGGCCTGATCGGCAAGGTCGAGGAAAATTTCAAGACCGTCAACGATATCCTTGCCAAGTATCGCAAGGGCGACGGTTTTGAAACCTATGACAAGCTGACCGATGATGACCGCAAGGCGCTGGCAGGTCCGGTGACAGTTCTGGCCGAAGACCTTTCGACCCTGCGCGGCGTGCTGGGCCTGAACTGATCCTTCTTGATGGATGATGAAATGGCGGGCCAAAAGCCCGCCATTTTTGCTTTGAAAGGCTATTACCGGCGAAAGCCTTCGCTCGCCTGCATGAGGCTTTTTGTATAATCGTTGCGGATTTTGCCCGCGACCAGATCGCGAGCGTCGAGTTCTTCGACAACCTTGCCACTGCGCATCACCGCCAGCCAGTCGCACATATGGGTGACGACGGCAAGGTCGTGACTGACCATGACAAAGGTGAGGTTGCGCTCGCGCCGCACTTGTTCAAGCAGGTTGAGCACTTCCGCCTGCACCGATGCGTCGAGCGCGGAAGTCGGCTCATCGAGCAACAGGATGCCCGGCTCGATGATCAGCGCGCGGGCAATGGCGATACGCTGGCGCTGCCCGCCCGAAAGCTGGTGCGGATAGCGAAAACGAAAGCCCGAGCCAAGTCCCACTTCATCGAGTGCGCGAATAATGCGCTGTTCGGTATTTTCGACGCCATGGATGGCAAGCGGTTCCAGCAGCAGGCGATCCACCGTCTGGCGTGGATGCAGCGAACCATAGGGGTCCTGAAACACCATCTGCACGTTATGGTAGAACGTTTTTTCACGGGGTGTCCTGAGAGGCTTGCCATCGATGCGGATTTCACCCGCCTCGACCGGCGCAAGCCCGGCGATGGCGCGCAGCAGGGTCGATTTTCCGGAGCCGGATTCACCCACCAGCCCATAGGATTGCCCGTGCGCCACATCGATGCTGATGGATTGCAGCGCGTGGAACTCGTCGAAAAACACATCGATATGATCGATGCTCAATGCGGGTGCGGTGTTCATAGGCGCCATGCCTCCTCGCGCTGCAAGGTCGGCAAAGGATGGCGATCGGCGCCCAGTTTCGGCATGCAGTCGAGCAGCCCTTGCGTATAGGGATGTTTTGCCGCTGCCAGATCGCTTGCGGCGATCTCCTCGACGATGCGGCCCGCATACATGACGATCACGCGGTCGCAGAAAGAGGAAACCAGCCGCAGGTCGTGGCTGATGAAAATCAGCCCCATGCCGCGTTCCGAGACAAGCTTGTCGAGAATGGCGAGCACATCGAGCTGGACCGTCACATCGAGCGCGGAAGTCGGCTCGTCGGCAATCAGCATTTCCGGTTCCGCAATCAGCATCATGGCAATCATGACGCGCTGGCCCATGCCGCCCGACACCTCGTGCGGATAAAGCTTCATCACCCGTTCGGGGTCGCGGATCTGCACGGCTTCGAGCATGGCAATCGAGCGGTCATGGATTGTGGCGCTTGAGAATTTCCCGTGGGCTCTGAGGGTTTCGGCAATCTGCCGACCGATGGTCATCACCGGATTTAGCGAATATTTGGGGTCTTGCAGCACCATGGCAATGCGTCCGCCACGCAAGGCACGGCGCTCGCGGGGGGATGCATTGAGAAGATCGATGCCGTCAAATTCAAGTTTTTGCGCGGTGATTTTGGCATGCGGCGGCGTCAGACCCATGATGGCGCGTCCGGTCTGCGATTTGCCGGAACCCGATTCCCCCACAATGCCGAGCCGCTCGCGGCCAAGCGTGAAACTGACGCCGCGCACGGCGTCAATATTGCCCGTACGGGTGGGGAAGCTGACGCGCAGGTCATCGACGGTCAAAAGCTGTTTCATTGGTTGTTTCCCCGCGGATCGAGCGCATCGCGCAGGCCGTCGCCGAGAAAATTAAAACCGAGGCTGACGATGAGAATGGCGATGCCCGGCATGGCCGCAACCCACCATTGATCGAGGATGAAACGGCGGCCCGAGGCGATCATCGCGCCCCATTCGGGCAAGGGCGGCTGCGCGCCAAGGCCCAGAAAACCAAGCCCCGCGGCGGTGAGAATAATGCCTGCCATATCGAGCGTCACACGCACGATGAGCGACGAGGTACAGAGTGGCATGACATGGCGCAATATGATGCGCAAGGGCGACGCCCCCATCAGGCGCACGGCGGAAATATAATCCGAATTGCGGATGGTCAGCGTTTCGGCGCGCGCAATACGTGCATAGGGCGGCCATGAGGTCAGCGCGATGGCGATGATGGCGTTTTCAATGCCCGGCCCTAAAGCGGCAACGAAAGCCAGCGCCAGAATGAGCTTTGGGAAGGCCAGCGCAATATCGGTGATACGCATCAAAACGGCATCGACCCATCCGCCGGCATAGCCGGACACGGTGCCGACCAGAAGGCCGATGGGGGCTGCGATGATGGCGACCAGCAGCACGACATAAAGGGTGAGGCGCGAGCCGTAAATGAGCCGCGAGAGGATGTCGCGTCCCTGATCGTCGGTGCCGAGGAGAAAGCCCGGCGTACCGGGGGGCAACAGGCGGGCATTGGCAAGATCGCCCACATAAGGGGCGTGCGGGGCCAAGAGATCGGCAAAGGCTGCGACCAGCAAGAGGGCAATGATGATCAGGAGGCCGATCACCGCCAGCCTGTTGGCGGTGAACCTGCGCCAGACCATATAGGAACGGCCCAGACGCGCCTGCATGCGCGATTGCGGACGTTCGGACAGCAGCCAGTCGCGCCATGATTGAGGGTGTGAGTCTGTCATCTGGCTCATCGCACGCGCGTCCTTGGGTCAAGCAGCCGATAGAGGAGATCGGAGACGAGGTTGAGCGCGATAAACACCGAGCCGATGATGATGGTGCCGCCAAGCACGGCGTTCATGTCGGCATTTTGCAGCGAATTGGTGATGTAAAGACCCAGCCCCGGCCATGCGAAGACCGTTTCGGTCAGAACCGAGCCTTCCAGCAATCCCGCATAGGAAAGCGCGATCACCGTCACCAGCGGCACGGCGGCATTGCGCAGCGCGTGACCCCAGATGATGCGGCTTTCCGAAATGCCTTTTGCGCGGGCGGCGATGATATATTCCTGTTCCAGCTCGTTGAGCATGAAGGAACGCGTCATGCGGCTGATATAGGCGAGCGAAAAATAGCCGAGCAGGCTTGCGGGCAGGACGAGATGGGAGGCGATATTGCGTAAAGCCTCCCAGTCGCGCTGGATGATCGCGTCGATCAGGTAAAAGCCGGTGATGGGCGTGAATGTATATTCAAAGGTGATGTCGATGCGTCCCGGTCCCGAAGCCCAGCCAAGACGCGCATAAAAGATCAGCAGTGCCAACATGCCGAGCCAGAAGATCGGCACCGAATAGCCGACCAGCCCGAGGATGCGCACGATCTGGTCGATGAGGCTGCCGCGCCTGACCGCCGCCAGCACGCCGAGCGGAATGCCGAACAGCGCGCCAAGGATCGTGCCGACGGTCGCAAGTTCCATGGTCGCGGGAAAGACGCGACGGATATCGGTCATCACCGGATTGGTGGTCAGGACCGATGTGCCGAAATCGCCTTGCAGCACACCTTTCACATAAAGGAAGAACTGCTGGTAATAGGGAAGGTTCAGCCCCATTTCCTCGCGCACCCGCGCCATCACATGGGCGGGCGCGCGGTCGCCGACGATGGCCAGAACCGGATCGATCGGCACGACGCGGCCAATGAAAAATGTCACCGCCAGCAGGCCGAGATAGGTGGTGACGACGATGACCAGAAAACTGGCAAGCGCCATGATGAGGGATGAGGAGCGCCGTCGGGCGCTCCGCCTCCTTATGACAGGTTCTATCGTGCTCAATTGCCGGGTCCGTCCTTCAGATCAGTCCTTGCTGATTTGGGAAAGAGGGTTTGAGTCGAATGTCGGTCCGAGCTTGTAGCCTTTGACATTGTTGCGGATGCCCGCAACCTCGATCTGCTGGAACAGCATCACGAAGGGGCTGTCATCAAGGGCTGCCTGCTGCAGTTTCCTGTATTCTTCCGCACGCTTGTCGTTGTCGCGTTCGAGCACGGCGGCCTGCGCCTGCTTGGTCAGTTAAGGAATGTCCCATGCATTGCGCCATGCAAGCGTCTTGTTGGCGGCATCGTCGCCATTGTCGGGGTTGCTGGTAAAAGCTTCGCCGTTGGAATGCGGGTCCCAGTAATCCATGCCCCATTGGCCGATATACAGGTCGTGGTTGCGCGCTCGATATTTGGTCAGCGTCTGCTTGCCGTCGCCCGGAATGATCTCGATCTTCACGCCCGCGCGTCCCGCCGTCTGCTGAAAGGATTCGGCAATGCCGGTGACGGGCTGGGTGTTGCGCACGTCAAAGGTGATCGACAGCCCATCTTTCAGCCCTGCTTTTTCGAGCAGCGCCTTGGCCTTGTCGACATCGAGCTTGTAGGGATTGGAATCGAGCGCACCCAACACGCCCTTTGCCTGATAGGTCTGACGGATTTCGCCGATCCCCTTGATTAGTGTCGAGCCGATGGCGTCATAATCGACCAGATATTTGAAGGCTTCGCGCACTTCAGGCTTGGCGAGGTTGGGGTTCTTCTGGTTGAGGCTGATATAATAGACGGTACCCTTGGGCGCGCCGACCGTTATAAGGTCCGCGTTCTTCTGCACCGCTTCATAGTCGCCCGGCTCCAGATTGCGCGCCACATCCACGTCACCCGATTCCAGCATCAGGCGCTGCGTGGCGCTTTCCTTGACGTGGCGATAGAAAACACGCGCAAGCTTTGGCTTTTCGCCATAGTAATTGTCGTTGCGCTCCAGCACGACAACTTCATTGGCGCGCCAGTCGCGGATCTTGAACGGGCCGGAACCGGCATAGCCGGTCTTGAGCCATGCGGCACCATAGTCATTGTCGTATTTATAGTCGTCCGAGGACGTCACTTTCTGCACATGTTCTTCAAGCAGTTTCTTGTCGACGATTGCGCCGACGGTTGCCGTCAGGCAGTTGAGCACGAAGCTTGGCGCATAGGGCTTGTCGACGGTGAGCACGAAAGTATTGTCATCGGAAGCCTTGGCTTTCTCGGTGACGTTTTCGCCGGTGAGGCCAAACTGGGTCAGGATGAAGGCCGGGCTTTTATCAAGGCGCACCACACGCTCGAAGGAATAAGCGACATCGGCTGCGCTGATCGGATTGCCGGAGGCAAATTTGGCGCCCTGTTTGAGCTTGAAAGTGTAGGTCAATCCGTCTTCGGAGACTTCCCAGCTATCGGCAATGCCGGGGACGATTTTCGACGGGTCGTTCACATCCAGACGCACCAGCATGTCATAGGCATTGCCGATGAATTCGGCAGGCGTCAGCTCAAAGGATTCCGCCGGATCGAGCGTGATGGTGTCATCAATTGCCCATGCCTGAACCAGCGTGTCGGCAGGCGTCGCAGACCATGCCGCATGGGTTGCCATAAGGGCGGCAAAGGCCGCACCCGTTGCGAGAAGGCGAAAACGTCCGAAATGCATCATGTTGGGTCCCCTTGATTATCATGCATGACGTTCAGGGGGTTTGTGACCTGAAGGCTGCATGTCCCATGTTTTAGCATAGCCTGCTTTTTGACGTGGCGACAAGGTTTTGCTTGGGCAACAATACCAAGTGATGGGGCGCATCACCTGTTTATCAAAAGGGGAGGGAGGCTTGAAAATGGTACGGTCGGTTGGAGTTGAACCAACGACCTCAGGAGCCACAATCCTGCGCTCTAACCAACTGAGCTACGACCGCGTACCTTTTTGTCGGATTATGACACCCATGTGCCGCCGACAGGGGGTCACATACGGAGAATCGATGCATATTGCAAGAGACGTTTTGGAGAAAAGTCGGATTATCGGCAAGCTTTGCGCGCATTAACTATTGAAACAGAAACCGTGGCCATACACGATGGGCAATATGGACCCGCGATCATAACATGTTTATTAATGGCTTGTTAATAAATGCTGCCGACGACTGAGGCGACAGGATAAGGACCGGTATGTCTGCATCATACCCATTCATCGATATTGCCGCGCTGGACGCCATCCGCGAAGGTTTTGCCCGGGGCGACGCGCAGATCGTGCTTTCGCATGATCTGGGTAACGTGCTGTGGGCGAATGGCGCGGGCGCCCGGCTTCTGGGCTTCGATCGTATCGATGACCTGATCGGTCAGGCGCCTGAATTGCCCATTGCCGCGCGCCGCCAGATCGAGGCTGCCCATAGCAGGGTCGAGGCTGAGGCGCGCATGGTTTCCGTGCGGCTGGGCGGGGAACTGACGCCGCTTGAAATTGCATCCATCACATTGCCTGATGGGTTTTCTGCCCTTTTGATCAGTGCTGAAAATGCATCCCATGCAAGTGCGGAAGATATTATTTTCGGTCTTGGCGACCGGGAGACGCATGTCGCGCTGCTGGACGCGGATTGCAACGTGCTGGCCGCTAGCCCCTATTTTGTCTCGCTCGATATTGCGCCTGCTACCTTGCAGGATCTGGGCGTCGAGGTTGCAGATGCAACCGACCGTATCGTCAAGCGCCGTATCCGCGCCTGTCAGCATTCGGTCCCCGGTGCGATTGCCCGTTTGACGGACGCGCCTGCCTTGCATCTTTTGTGCATCGTTGCACATGGGACGGATGCGGTAAAACAGGCCGATAGGATGGAGACGCCTGCACCAGAGGAGGCCAGTCCGCAGGCTTTCCGTTTTGAGCGCAATGCGCCGCAGGTCCGCTTTATCTGGAAAACGGATGCGCAAGCGATCTTTACGGAAATTTCGCCAGAATTTGCTTTGACCGTTGGTCCCCATGCAGCCGATATTATCGGTCGGCAATTTGGCGATGTCGCAACCGTGTTCGGCTTCGATACCGACGGTAAGGTTGCCTCGCTTCTGGATAAGCGCGACACATGGTCAGGCAAGCGGCTGATGTGGCCAGTCGAAGGCACCAGTTTGCGCATCCCTGTGGAACTGGCTGCCTTGCCGGTCTATTCCCGAGATCGGGTGTTCCGTGGTTTCCGCGGTTTTGGTCTTGCGCGCCCCGAGGAAGCGGTTGAGGATTCCGAGAATATCGGTCAGGCATTGGCAGGTAAGTTAAGCCCCACAAAGCAAGTGCCCATCCAGAAGATCGTTGATGCTGATCCGGTCGAGGATGATGACGTGCTTGCGCTGACGCAAGAAGTAGCCAATGACGACCGCCCGGCTGGGGTATCTCCCAAGCCACGCTATGTGACGCGTGATTCCGAACATATCCGCAATCTGATCGAAGCCTGCGCGCAGGAAAAAATCGCAGCCGACCAGCAGAAGCAGACCAAAACAGTCACTGAAGAAAAACGTCCCGAAGGCGGGCTGACCGAGACGGAGCGCAATGCATTCCGCGAGATTGCCGAACGGCTGCGCAATCAGGGGCTTGCTGCGACGCCGGTTGAAACGGCATCTGTCGAGCCATTGCAAAAAAGCCCCGAGCGGAGTGAGGATCAGGCACCGCTTTCGCGTGACAAAAAGGGACGCGGCGAAGCAGCCCTTCTGGAAAACCTGCCCGTCCCCGTCATCATCCATGGTGGTGATACGGTGCATTTCGTCAATCAGGCCCTGCTGGATATCACCGGCTATGCGGCGATTGAGGATATTCGTCGTGAGGGGGGCGTGGATGCCCTTTTCAACAGCGAAAGCAATGAAGACGCGTGGGATGACGAACAAAGGCAGGGCATGGTTCTGCGCCGCGCTGACGGTCATGAATTGCCGGTCGATGCGCATCTGCATTCCGTTGTCTGGCAGGGTGGACGCGCCTTGATGCTGAGCCTGATGCCGGTTACACCCGCATCGGAACCTGCGCCTGTCAAGGCGGAGCTGGCAATTGTTCCAGATGCGGAAAAACAGGCCCTCCAATCCCATGTAGACGAGCTGAAGACCATTCTCGATACGGCAACCGATGGTGTGGTGCTGATTGGTGCGGATGGCCGCATCCGCTCCATGAATCATTCCGCATCGGCGCTTTTCGGCTATGATCGTGCAGATACGGAAGGCAAGACCTTCTCCATGTTGTTTGCTATTGAGAGCCAGCGTGCGGCGATGGATTATCTCAGCGGGCTTTCGGGCAATGGCGTTTTAAGCGTGCTCAATGACGGGCGCGAGGTGATCGGTCGTGAAGTCAATGGCGGCTTCATTCCATTGTTCATGACCATTGGCAAGCTGCCGCATGATCGCGGTTTCTGTGCTGTGCTGCGCGATATCACGCAATGGAAACGCACCGAGGAAGAGCTGACCCATGCGCGCAAGGAGGCAGAGCGGGCATCCGGGCAGAAGACCGAATTTCTGGCGCGCATCAGCCATGAAATCCGCACACCACTCAATGCGATTATCGGCTTTTCCGAGCTGATGGCCGATGAGAAATTCGGTCCCATCGGCAATGAGCGCTATCGCGATTATCTGCGTGATATCAACCGTTCGGGCAATCATGTTCTGGCGCTGGTCAATGATCTGCTGGATATTTCCAAGATCGAAGCTGGCGGCCTTGATATGAAATTCGAGGCGGTTTCGCTCAATGACGCGCTTTCCGAAGCCATCTCGCTGATGCAGCCGCAGGCCAATCGTGAGCGCATTATTATTCGCTCCAGTTTCCAGTCCAATCTGCCCGATATCGTGGCCGATGCGCGCTCCATCAAGCAGGTGGCGCTCAATCTTCTGTCGAACGCCGTGCGCTTTACCCAGCCGGGCGGGCAGGTCATCGTCTCGACCAGTTACGAGATGAATGGCGATGTGGCGATGCGGGTGCGCGATACCGGCATCGGCATGACCAAATCGGAAGTGGAACAGGCGTTAAAACCGTTCCGTCAGGTGCACACCGTGCGTCGGCAGAAGGACACAGCACATGACTGGCGCAATGACGGCACCGGACTTGGGCTGCCGCTGACCAAGGCGATGGTTGAGGCCAACCGCGCCCAGTTCTCGATTGAGTCGACACCGGGACAGGGAACGATTGTCGAAGTTCTTTTCGCGCCGACACGGGTTCTGGCCAATTAATATACGATACCTTGCGTAAGGCAGGTCAAGTTTTACGCTGATAGTGCACTTATCCCCGTCACGCAGGATGAGAGATAAAGTGCTGGGGTGGAAAAAGAAAACCCCGGCAACGAGACTTGCCGGGGTTGCGCCCTATAAGGGAGATACAGGCATCCCGAAGGATGCTTATTGTGCGGCCAGAATACCGGCAATCAGGCCCGTTGCGCCAGCGATCAGAAGATACTGGTTATCAACCTTGACCCAATGCTGATCGCGTCCGGGTTTGCGAAGGCCATAACGCTTGTAATCTTTAATTTCCTGATGTTGGCGCCAGTCTCCATAGCGCTGGCCTTTGCTGAAATTGCGTGAAGGCGGTGCCTTGCGGCGATCCATTTTATGAGGAGCCTTGCCATATCCCGGACGGTTTTGTTCCACGCGATGGTGGCCGGGCTTTTGATACTGTTGATAGCTTTGCGCTTGCGCAAGCGGCGCTCCAACGAATGTAAGTGCAATGGCTGCGAGAATTGTTTTCTTCAACATGAGGTGCTCCTTTTCTGCTTTTGAAGCTATGCCTAAATGAGTGAACAGTAGATGAATAAACGGGTGTAAAAACATTAATTATAATCAATGTTTACCTATATCGAGGCCCTGCATTTGCGGGGTCTTTTCTTTTGCCGAAAGGAAAACACATGACACGACGCATCAACGCGGCGGGGCTTTCGCTCGTCAAACAGTGGGAAGGGGTCAAGCTGACGGCATATAAGGACGTGGGCGGCATTTTGACCATCGGATACGGCCATACCAGTGCGGCAGGATCGCCCAAGGTGGTATCAGGCATGAAAATCACCAAGGCGGAAGCCGAGCGCATCCTCAAAGCCGATCTGGCGAAGTTTGAGGCACGGGTTGAACGACTGGTAAAGGTGCCTCTCACAGACAACCAGTTTTCCACGCTCGTATCGTTCGATTTCAACACGGGTGCACTGGATAAATCCACATTGCTCAAAAAGCTCAACAAGGGCGATTACGCTGCCGTTCCCGGCGAACTCATGAAATGGGTGAATGCTGGCGGCAAGAAGGTGCAGGGGCTTGTTAATCGCCGTGCTGCCGAGGCAGGACTTTGGGCCAAGGGTGAATTCGTATCTTCCAACTACGTGTCAGCCAGTACCGCGGCAAACAAGACGGATGTGGCGACCATTGGCGGCGCGGGTGCAGCCGGTGCGGCTGCAACAGTCGGGCCGGTCATTCCAGAAATCGCAGATACGATCACCAATCAGCAGGACGAGCTTTCCAGCGGCCAGTGGGTACGGGTGGCGATTGCAGCCGTCATCATTGGTCTGACGC
>JAATGD010000262.1 GCA_015654965.1 Hyphomicrobiales bacterium | reverse complement strand
TCGATAAAATGCTTGATAGATTGATTTGCCATGATGTTACGCCGTCTTGCTGCTCGGATTTGCGACGGAAAGCCGTTCGACAGCCGCCTCGATACGCGAAAGCGCCTCACGCGCCTCTTCAGGTGTCGTGACCAAAGGCGGCAGAAGCCGCACGACATTGTCGCCCGCCCCCACACTCAACAGATGCTCGTCCCGCAGGGCCTGAATGAGCATGGTATTGGCGATCACGCATTTGACGCCGATCAACAGACCATGGGTGCGGATTTCCGCCACCACATTCGGAAAACGGTCGGCAATGGAAGCCAGTCCCTGCTTGAGAACCAGCGCAGTATCCTGAACCATCTCCAGAAAACCATCGCTCAGCACGACGTCGAGAACCGCATTGCCCACCGCCATGGCGAGCGGATTGCCGCCATAGGTGGTGCCATGCACGCCAGCCGTCATGCCCTTGGCGGCTTCTGCCGTTGCAAGACATGCGCCCACCGGAAAGCCGCCGCCGATGCCCTTGGCGACCGCCATGATATCGGGCGTCACACCGGAATGCTCATACGCAAAGAGTTTTCCTGTCCGCCCGACGCCCGTCTGCACCTCGTCAAAAATCAGAAGCAGGCCCTCATCGTCGCAGATCTTGCGCACGAGGCGCAAAAATGCATCCGGGAAACCGCGCAAGCCGCCCTCGCCCTGAATGGGTTCAAGCAGGATGGCAGCCGTCTGCGGCGTGATGGCGGCACGCAAAGCCGCCTCATCGCCAAAAGGCACCTGATCGAAACCTTCGACCTTGGGACCGAAACCTTCGAGATATTTTGCCTGGCCGCCTGCGGCAATGGTTGCCAGCGTGCGGCCATGGAACGCGCCTTCAAAGGTGATGATATGAAAGCGTTCAGGATTACTGTTGACGTATTGATAACGCCGTGCTGTCTTGATCGCGCATTCGAGCGCTTCCGCACCGGAATTGGTGAAGAACACCTTGTCGGCGAATGTGTTCTCGACAAGCCGCTGAGCCAGTTTCTGCTGGCCCGGAACCTCATAGAGGTTCGACAGGTGCCAGAGCTTTGCGGCCTGCTCCTGCAAGGTTTCGACCAGATGCGGATGGGAATGGCCAAGCGAACTGACCGCAATGCCTGCGGCAAAATCCAGATAGCGTTCGCCTGTTTCCGTGACCAGCCAGATGCCCTCGCCTCGCTCGAAGCGCAGGGCCGCACGATTATAGGTGTCGTAAAGCGGTTGCACAGACGTCGCGTTGGTCATTGCACTGGTCATAGGTTGCAGGCCTCCATAAGCCTTTCCAAAAGCCGCAGGTCCGGCCCATCCGGACCAAAAGCAGCCACCATTGTGTCGATTTCCGGCCCATGATCGAAAACACCATGCAAGACCGGACTGGGCGATTGCGGCAGGACCGCAAAATCTCCCGATTGAAATAAAAAACCGCCCTCGGGGCGGCATATTTATCGCTGGCGTATATTGGCGGTCATCTCCGAAATGTCAATCAAACTAAGGCACGATCTGCGGCCCAATTCCACATTCGGATGGGCCTGCCTCTTTCATAACCCATTTATTGGCGCATTTATTAGCTGTAACTGAACCCCTATATAAGCCACATCCTGTCTGATACGACGATCCTTGTTGGACAGACGCTGGAATTTCGCCACAAAAAATCAACAATGACCAAAGAAAAGACGTCTTTTGCACCCAAGTTGGGGAAAACCTTGAAAATGGAATTTGCCTGACACGGCTATCCCTTGTCATGGAGTCCCCGCATATTGTAGGTTCTTTTTAAATAAAAAATCTACATTTCGTGCGGCGGACCTAGTCACCCGGATAGATATGGTATTTGCGCCTGGAGTAATCCGGGAGCAGGGTTGGATTCCGGATAACGAAAATAATTGGAGCCCAGGGCAATGAACTGGACAGATGAACGCGTTGAATTACTCAAGAAACTGTGGAGCGAAGGCTTGAGCGCAAGCCAGATCGCAGCGCAGCTTGGCGGCGTCAGCCGCAACGCAGTGATCGGCAAGGTGCACCGCCTGAAACTTTCCGGGCGCGGCAAAACGACCACGACAGCTCCGCGCAGCAAGAAGGTGAACACGGCAGCAGCAGCCCCGCGTCCCTCCGTGCAGCACAATGGCGGCGCACATAGCACGACCATGCGCACGGCAAGCGTGACCAAGACGGTTGGCGCAACAGCGCTGAAGATGGATTATGCGACCGAAGTGATCGCGGAAGCCGTTGTGCAGCCCGCATCCGATGTGGTGGTGCCGATTTCGCGCCGCCTGTCGCTGTTGCAACTGAGCGAACGCACCTGCAAATGGCCGATTGGAGATCCTTTGAATGAAGATTTCCATTTCTGCGGCCATGAATCGGGCGAGTCCAGCCCCTATTGCAGCTATCATTCGCGTCTGGCTTTCCAGCCGACAGCTGAGCGTCGCCGCGCACGCTGATAGCTGATTTTGCGTATGAAATGAAAACCCCGGAGTGATTGGCTCCGGGGTTTTTGTTTAGGCCATTTTCTATAACCCAGCCCGTTTGGGCAGTCGCACCATGAAGGTCGAGCCTTCACCCAGTTGCGAGCGCACGACAAGGCGCCCCCGGTGGCGGGCCAGAATATGCTTGACGATGGCAAGGCCCAATCCGGTCCCTTTGTGCGAACGACTGGTTTCTACATCGATGCGATAAAAGCGCTCGGTCAGGCGCGGAAGATGTTCGGCGGCAATGCCCGGACCGAAATCGCGAACGGAAACGACCACTTCCGGCGTGCTGCCACTTGTATCTTCTTCGAGCTGGACGATGACCCTGCCGCCTTCCTGCCCGTATTTGCAGGCATTTTCGACGAGGTTCTGGAAAACCTGAATAAGCTCGTCGCGCGCGCCCGTAACCTGTAACGGCGCATCGGGCATATGCCGCTCGATCACCACCCCCATGCTGTCCGCCAGCGGCGTCAGCGTATCGGTGACATGGTTTAAAACAGCCGTCAGATCGACGGTTTCACTGACCGCGAGATGCGCACGCATTTCCAGACGCGACAGCGACAGAAGATCATCAATCAGCCGCGACATGCGCTCGGATTGTTTTTGCATGATATCGAGAAACCGGTCGCGAGCGGCGACATCGTTGCGTGCAGGGCCTTGAAGCGTTTCGATAAAGCCGCGCAACGAGGCCAGCGGCGTACGCAATTCATGGCTGGCATTGGCGATAAAATCGGAACGCATACGGTCGATGCGCCGCGTCTCGCTCTGATCGCGGAACAGGAGCACGAAGAGTTCGGGTTGTCCTTTGGCATCCATGAGCGCCTTGACGACCGCCTTGTACCAGCGATCGATCGGCACGCGCTCGAAATAGTCGATGCTGCGCGGCTCGCCATCGGCAATCACGCCCTGAATGAGCGCATGCATTTCCGGTGCGCGAAAGCGCAGATAAAGGGCGGTTCCACTTTCCAGCGACTGAAAGGCATCGCGGGCCGCCGCATTGGCAAAAAGCACCGTTCCGCGATGGTCGAAGACGATCATCGGATCGGTAAGCAAATCCGCAAGCCGTTCGCCCGAAACCCCCGCCATTTCTCGGCCGCCTTCATCCTTTTGCGGACCGGCCTCCGGCTCGCCATGACCGACCTCATTGGCCGTCCACACAGCGCCTAGAACGACCAGCCCCAGCAGGATGGCGCGGAACCAGAACGGCAATTCCAGCGCCATGATGCAGATTGCGAGAACCACACTGACGATCAATATGCCTTTGACACGTTTGAGCGGCGCGAAAAGCGATGCCCCCTTCTCCGTTTCCCCCTGCCCGTCACCCGTATTGGTGCGGTTTTCTTGCCTCATTGCGTCTTCTCCGCTTATGCGCCCATGCATCTTATATGAAAACCGCTTCGCACTTTTCGGAATGCAGGTTTATCTTGCCATATCATGCTTTGTTATAAACGAAAGGAATTTGCAGTGGGTGACAGTTCCAAGACAGACAACAAGAAGAACAAGGGTTCCTTGGTCGAACAGCCGATCAAACTCAAGATCGGCGGCAAAAAACAGAAATTCGATATCAACGACCCCAAGCTACCGGACTGGATCGATGCAAGTGCCCTGCAATCGGGTGGATATCCCTATCCCGCACGCATGGACCGAAAGGAATATGAGGAAACGCTGGAGCGGTTGCAGATCGAACTGGTGAAACTGCAATATTGGCTGCAAAAGACCGGCGAGCGGGTCATCAGCGTTTTTGAAGGCCGGGATGCGGCGGGCAAAGGCGGCACCATCTTCACAATCCGCCAATTCATGAATCCGCGTACCGCGCGCAATGTGGCATTGCCAAAGCCGACCGAAACCGAACGCGGGCAATGGTATTTCCAGCGTTACGCCGCCCATTTCCCCACTGCGGGCGAATTCGTGACTTTTGACCGTTCCTGGTATAATCGCGCCGGGGTTGAACGGGTCATGGGATTTGCAACGTCTGCGCAGATCGAGACGTTTTTGACCGAAACACCCGATTTCGAGCGCATGATCGTCACCGATGGCATTCATCTCTTCAAGTCCTGGCTCGATATCGGACAGGAAATGCAGCTCAAGCGTTTTCATGAGCGTCGGCACAGCCCGCTCAAGAACTGGAAGTTCTCGCCCATGGATGTGGCAGGCATCGAGCGCTGGGACGACTATTCGCAGGCGCTGCACACCATGCTGGAACGCACCGATATCGGCTATGCGCCATGGACGCTCATCCGCGCCAATGACAAGCGTCGTGCGCGGCTCGCCACCATCCGCCGCATTCTGCTGACGCTGCCTTATGAGGGGCGCGACCTCGACGCCATTGGACCGGAGGATCAGTCCATTATCGGACGTGGTGCCGTATTCATCGCAGACGCGGCCGCATCAAAATAAAACACGCTTGGATGATGCGGCGTCTTCTCCCATAAATGCGGCTCACGTATCAATTGCCATAATGCCCGCCATGCGGAAAACGAAATCAGTACCCAATAGACGGGAATGGCAAAGAGATAGGCATAGCCCCCGCTTTCCGTCGGCTCCAGCGTTCTGGAGCCGAGGATATAAAAACTCAAATACGCGAGCAGGATATTGACCATATCCAGCCCCAGCAGCATGAGGCTCTGGGGTGAAACAGGGGCATAGGCCAGTTTGGCGAGCAGACCCGCCAGCATGATCAGCATGAAAGGATGGATGAGCGCCGAGCTGATGATGCCGATCATGTAGATCTGGCTCACGATAAAGCGCCACAGCCCCAGTTCGCGCATGGCGCGATAGGGATTGCGGGCATGCACCAGCCATGTCTGCATCCAGCCCTTGATCCAGCGCGTGCGCTGGTTTCGCCAGATTTTGTAATCTTCCGGCGCATCCTCGATCGTGCCACGGCCAATCATGCCGATCCGGTAGCCAAAGCGCGCCAGGCGAATGCCAAGATCGGCATCCTCCGTCACATTGAACGCGTCCCAGCCGCCGACTTCGCGCAGACAACGACTGCGGAAATGATTGGACGTGCCGCCCAAAGGAATGACCAGCCCCTGCGCGGCCAACCATGGCAAAAGCCCGCGAAAGAGCGCCGCATATTCAAAGGCGAACATACGTGTGAGCATATTGCGCCTATAATTGCCAATGATGAGGGGGGCCTGAACGCAGGCGAGAGACTCCCCGTTCATCCGAAAAGCCTGCCATGCCTCGCGCAACTGGTCGGGATGCGGACGGTCCTCGGCATCGAAGACCGCAACAATTTCGCCGCGCACGAATTGCAAAGCATAATTGAGGGCATTCGGTTTGGTGCGCGGTCCACCGGCGGGCACCGTGATGACCTCGAAATTTGCCGGTAGATCATAGCGGCGGATCGCCGCCTTGGTGTCGAAATCATCTTCTTCGCAGACAAGCTTGATCTCCAGCTTGCTTGAGGGCCAGTTGAGCTTTTGCAGCACGGCAATCAACTGGCCGATCACCGCCTGCTCACGATAAAGCGGTACCAGAATGGAATAGATCGGCAAAGCAGCGGAAGCTATGGGCAAAAGCCTTGCAAAGCGCAGGCGTTCCCCCTTGGCCGCCGCAAAAAGCCGTAGCAGGACGCAGCCGAAAAAGAACAGCGTCAGAAAAACATGCCCTGCCAACATGGTTTCAAAAGGCCAGCTCATCGCACAGGCCACCAGCACATATAAAATGGCAGCAAGGCCGAAAACCTGTGGCGCGTGTAAAACCCGCGCGGCGGAAAAAGCACGCGGCGTCATTTTCCCGGCCTGATCGAGCAATGACCGGCTGTGGCGCTGGCGCATGATCTGCCGCAGGAGCGAAGGCGGGCAGATGCGAATGCGCGATCTTACGGATGGAGATTTGCTGACATGATCGAGCAGCATCGCGATGCGCTTTTCATCGGGCGCAAGGCAGAGGCATGTCTGACCGTCCGGCCCGATGAGCATGACCTGCCAAACATCGGTGAGAACAGCCAGCTTTTCCTCACCGGTCACGAAAATACGTGACATCTCTATATCCTGCGTGAATTCCAGCCCCAGCAGATCGGCAATCGCCGAATAGAGCAACGCTTCCGTCACGCCCGGCTGCTGAACCAGCTCGCTGAAAAAGGGCGTCTCATTGCGCAGAGCATCACCATAGGCGCGCTGTAACACGTAACGCGGCACACCGCGTCGCTGCAACCGGACAGATAGGGCAGCGCCAATCTTCCCGTCCAGACCACTGTGAAGGTTCTTCATAGGCCCCCGCTATATAAAGAAAACCGTCGGCATTGAGTTATATATTACTAATATATTGAATTTACTTGAATTTCTGCAAATCCATGCATTACCCTGCAACCTAAACGTTCACATTCAAAAGGCAATCATCATTTTGCCTGACAGCCAATTTCAGGCTTGTTTCATTCAAACTCGGAAGAGATGGCAAGCTCGGAATATTTGGCAAGCCTGGAAGATTCTGGAGCGCATCCCTAGAGCATAATCCGACCTTCGTTCAACGAGGATCGACAAGATTATGCTTGAAATCAAAGGAGTTAGAGCGCCGATCTGATTCAATCAGATCGAAACGCGCTGTAAAGGGTGAAAACTCCACACAGGGCCATCAATCAATCCGCCACACCGGTTTTTGCTGCTATAGCGATGCATGATGACAAGAGGTGGAAACAATACACGGCAACAAGATGCCGCCTGATGGTGCGCTATCTTGACGCACCAAGGCAAAGGCTGACAGTCTTAATTTCAGAAATTTTTGAAAGTTCCGATATGTCGATACTTACTGTATAAAAGTAAAAATATTAAATATCAATCATTTCACATCATTTTTCTTTGTAAAAACACCCTGAGTAATAGCATACATATAATCAATACGCCGCTTCTAGCACAAAAGATGCAATAAATACATGGATTTTATTTGACTTGAAGAAACAAGCCAAAGTTCCTTAATCTCACAAGGGGAGAAGGAGGATAAAGCATGTATGACAGTGTTCCGGCCTATTGGCACAAAACACCGCAACGGACACAAGGCTCGTCACGTTCTCCGAACGAAGCTGCCTATGTGTTTCTTGCAATCATGTTGATTGCGCTCAGCATCCCTGCCGCATTTCTCGGCTGGGCCCTGTTTCATGGCATTTCAGCATTTTTGCAATGATGGTTTTTGGTACAAAGCAATAAAAAGCCCCGGATTTTACCGGGGCTTTTTCTTTTCTCACTCATAATCGCCGATCATAATCACGGGGTACCGGAAGGTTGTCCGGGCGTATCCTGCGCCACGGGTGGCGGTGGCGCAATGTCATCATCCTCGTCCTCCGGCCTCTTCGGAGGCTTTCTGGCAATCAGGCTATAGAACATCGGGATGAAGAAGGTTGCGATAAACGTCGCCGCCAGCATGCCGCCGATAACGCCGGTGCCGATCGAGTGACGGCTTGCCGAACCCGCGCCCGTGCTGACCGCCAGCGGCACCACGCCCAGAATGAAGGCAAGAGACGTCATCACGATGGGACGGAAACGCAGGCGCGCCGCGTCCGCCGCCGCATCGATGGCCGACTTGCCTTCTTCTCGCTGCAACACCGCGAATTCGACGATGAGGATCGCGTTCTTCGCCGCAAGACCGATCAGTGTCACCAGACCGATCTGGAAATACACGTCATTGGTAAGCCCGCGCAGATCGGTCGCCAGCAGCGCACCGAACAGCGCGAACGGCACCGCCGTCATGACCGCAAGCGGCAGGCTCCAGCGTTCATACTGCGCCGCCAGAATGAGGAACACCATGATCAGACCAAAGATCATGGCCTGCGAACCGGCGCCGCTGGTCGAGACTTCCTGATAGGCCGAACCCGTCCAGGCGATCTGGTAGCCTTCGGGCAGCACTTGCGCCGCAACTTCCTGCATGGCCCTGATGGCGTCGCCCGAGGTGAAGCCAGGAGCGGGATTGCCCGTCACCTTCGCCGCGTTGAAGGCATTGAAGCGTTCGAGCATATCCGGGCCGACGATGCGCTTGACCGTCACCAGTGCGCTCAACGGGATCATGCTGCCGGAATCGGCGCGCACGAAGACATGTTTCAGGTCGCTCGGGTCGCGGCGGAATTCGGCCTCCGATTGCAGATTGACCTGATAGTTGCGCCCGTAAAGCGTGAAGTCGTTGACATAGACGCTGCCGAAGGTCGCCTGCATGGCGGTGAACACCGAATTGATCGGCACGCCCAGAGCCTTCGCCTTGTCGCGATCGAGCTGGATGTCATATTGCGGCACATTCGGATCGAATGTCGTGCGCACCCCTGTCAGTTCCGGCCGCTTGGCCGCCGCCTCGATCAACAGGTTCGTCATCTGCGTCAGCGATGCGATGCCGCCGCCGGTGCGATCCTGAACATAGAGCTCGAAACCGCCCGTGGTGCTCAGTCCCAGAATTGGCGGCGGGTTGAAGGCAAGGACCATGCCGTCCTTGATGCCCGCATTCATGCCCATGATGGTGCCCGGCAGATTCCGCGCATCCAGATCGGGCGTCGTCCGCTCGTTCCAGTCCTTCAGCATGATGAACATGGTGCCGGCGCTGGTTTTCAGGCCGCTCGACAGCAGGTCGTAGCCGGACACCGCGAAAACATGCTCGACAGCCGGGTGCTTGCGGATATTCTCGCTCGCCTGATCGAGAACGGCCGTGGTGCGTTCCAGAGACGCTGCGGGTGGCAGGATCGCCACGCTGAACAGAAAACCCTGATCTTCATCGGGCAGCAAGGACCCGGGAACCTTCTGGAAAAGATAATAGGTGGCCCCCAGAAGGCCCGCGAAGATCAAAAGGCCGATGGCGGCGCGCTTGAGGAAGAAGCGCACGCCATAGCTATAACCGCCGGTCACCCGCTCGAAGAAGCGGTTGAAAATGCGGAACGGCAGGATCGGCTCGTGATGGCCGGGCTTGAGGATCAGCGCGCAGAGCGCGGGCGTGAGCGTGAGCGCCACGGTGCCCGACAGCACCACCGAGATGGCGATGGTGACGGCGAACTGCTTGTACATTTCACCCACAAGGCCGCCCATGAACGCGACCGGGATGAACACGGCACACAGCACGAGAACGATGGCGATAACCGGCCCCGTCACCTCGCTCATGGCCTTGATCGCGGCCTTGCGCGGCGAGAGTTTTTCCGTCGTCATGATGCGTTCGACGTTTTCCAGCACCACGATGGCGTCATCCACCACGATACCGATGGCCAGAACCAGACCGAACAGCGTCAGAAGATTGATGGAGAAACCGAGCACATACATGCCCGCGAAGGTGCCGATGATCGAGATCGGCACCGCGATGACGGGAATGAGCGTCGCGCGCCAGTTCTGCAGGAAGATGAACACCACCAGCACGACGAGGATGATCGCCTCGATGAAGGTGTGGATCACTTCCTGAACCGAGACCTTGATGAACTTGGTCGTGTCGAACGGGATCGAATAGCCGATGCCAGCCGGGAAGCTTGCCTTCAGCTCTTCCATGCGGTTCTGGATCAGTTCCATCGTATTGAGCGCGTTGGCGCCCGGCTGAAGGTAGATCGCGATGGGAACGGCAGGCGTTCCATCGAGACTGCTGTCGACCAGATAGCTTTCCGTGCCCAGTTCCACGCGCGCAATGTCCTTCAGGCGCAAGGTCGCGGCATTGGAACTCGAACGCAGAATGATGTTCTCGAACGCCGAGGCATCCGGCAGACGCCCCTGCGTGGTCGCCGTATAGGTGAACGGTCCCGCCTGCGGATCGGGCTGGTCGCCGAAACGGCCCGCCGCGAACTGCGCATTCTGTTCCTGAATGGCGGTCTGCACATCGGAGGGCGTCAGATTATATTGCGCGAGCTTGTCCGGGCGCAGCCAGATGCGCATCGAATATTCGATATTGCCCAGAAGCTGCACATCGCCGACGCCCTGCAGGCGCTTGAGATCGTCGATGACGTTCAAAAGCGCGTAGTTGCCGACATAGGTGCGGTCGTAACGGCCTTCTTCGGCGAACATGGCGACCATGCCGAGAATGGTCGAGGAACGCTTGTCCACCGTCACGCCCAGACGCTGCACTTCCTGCGGCAGCGACGAGGTCGCGCGCTGCACGCGGTTGTTGACGTTGATGGTAGCCTGATCGGGATCGGTGCCGAGCGCGAAGGTCACGGTCAGCTGCATCGTGCCGCTGCCAAGGCTCGAGGACTGCATGTAGAGCATGTTCTCGACGCCGTTGATCTGCTGCTCGATCGGGGCGGCGACGGTCTGCGTCACGGTTTCGGCGCTCGCGCCCGGATAGGTCGCGCTGACCACCACCTGCGGCGGTGTCAGCTCGGGATATTGGGCGATCGGCAGGATGCGGATGCAGATGAGACCCGCAAGCACAAGCACAATGGAAATAACCGCCGCGAAAACCGGACGGTCGACGAAAAATCTGTTCATTGGTTGCCTGCCGCCTGTTTCTTGCCAGCTTCGTCGGTCGATGTCTGCTTGTCGCCTGCCGCAGCCGCATCAACCGCCTGCACCTTGCCGCCCGGACGCGCCTTGATGACGCCTTCCGTGATCACGCGGTCACCTTCGTTCAGGCCTTGCGAAATCAGCCATTCATTCTCGAGTTCGCGCGCGACCGTCACCGGGCGCACTTCCACGACATCGTCCTTGCCGACCACATAGACGAATTGCGACTGCGGTCCCTGAAGCAAAGCCGCCTTGGGGATCGTCACGCCATCCTTGACATGAATGTCGAGAATGGTGGCGCGCACGAACTGGCCGGGGATCAGGCGGTGGTCGGGATTGTCGACCACGGCGCGCGAACCCAGCGTTCCGGTTTCGGTGTCGAGCGAGGACGAGGTGAAATCGATGGTGCCTTCGTGATCATAGGCCTGGCCGTCACCGAAGAGGATCTTGATCTTGAGCCGGTCCGCGTCTGCGCCCGTCGCGCTGCGTTCGGCGCGCAGACGATTGATTTCAGCAGCTTCCGTATCGGTGAAGGAGAAGTTCACATAGACCGGATCGAGCTGGGTGATCGCGGTGAGCAGGCTCGATGACGCATCGGTGCCGATGAGGCTGCCTTCGGAAACCTGTTCCTGACTGGTAATGCCGCTGATCGGCGCCGTCACCTTGGTATAGCCCAGATTGAGTTCGGCGGTGCGAAGCTGCGCCTGCGCGGCGGCGACCACCGCCTTCTTGAGATCACGGGTCGCAAAGGCCGAATCACGAACCGAAGCGCTCTGCACCTTCTGCTGGACCAACTGGTCGGCGCGATCGGCATCCCGGATCGACTGCTGGTAATCGGCGACGGCCTGCGCGACCTGCGCCTGCGCCTTTTCAAGCTCGGCCTGATAGGGAGCCGGATCGATCTCGAAGAGAACGTCGCCCGCCTGCACCTGGGTGCCTTCGACAAAATTGCGGCGCAGCAGGATACCGCCGACGCGGGCGCGCACCTGCACGTTGCGGTAGGCGCTGATGCGGGCGGCATATTCATAGGTCACCGGCACGTCGCGCGGCGTGATGGTGAGCACGGAAACCTGCGGCGGTGGTGGCGTCGCGCCACCGGGTGCCTGCGCAAAGCCCGGTTGCCCCGCAAAAACAAGAAAAGCGGCCCCTGCCGCAAAAAGCCGAATAAAACGGTTGGTGATCATGGTGGGAGATGCCCTTGCTGTCGTACGGAGCGGCCAATTAAACATACATAGATGTTTGTAAATACGAAATGCGATGATATAGTCAATAAGAATGGATATGCGATCACGAATGATTTATCCATAATTTTATCGAAAAGTCACGAAAATCTGCGACTTTTCTGTTCGGGTGGGGGCAATAATGCGCCGGACCAAAGCCGATGCTGCCGAGACACGGGAAGCCATACTTATTGCCGCCGAGAAGATGTTTCTCAAACATGGCGTCCATCAGTCTTCGCTTATTGAAATCGCATCGCAGGCAGGCGTCACACGCGGGGCCATCTATTTTCATTTTCATGACAAGCTCGATATTTTTCGCGCCATCATCGGTCAGGCACGGTTTCCGCAGGAGGAAATCATGCTGCAGGCGGCCAATCTCGATCATCCCAACCCGTTGCATGTGCTCGAACAATCCATTCTTGCAGCGCTCGAACTCTTCGTGAGCGATGAACGCCAGCAGATCATTTTCACCATCATCCACCAGCAACATGGCCATGGCGGTGAAATGACCCCGATCCTTGAGCGCATCAAGGAAGCGCGCGACAATGTGCTCTCCCTTTTCACCAAGCTTCTGGAGGTTGCCGAGCGCCGCGGCGAACTTTCTACGCAATGGACAGCGAAAAGCGCCGCGCCCATTCTTATGGCAATCGTCGGCGGCCTTCTGGGCGACTGGATACGCAACGAAAAAAGCTTTGATCTCGTGGGCGACGGCAGCAAGGCCATCCGCACGCTTATCCAGTCGATGCGCAAAGCCGACTGACCACGCCTTATTGCGACAACCCGTTTGCAGCGCAAAAATCTTGCTTCGGATTGAAAGCCCCATTTTTATTTACGCTTACGTCAATGTAAGACTTGCGCAGGCGATGAAACTCGACCACATTCTTTGCAAGGAAGCCGCCCCGGAGGATAAAGGGCGCGCTTGGGAGACATTTGGGAGACAGGCGGACAAGGATTCGCCCTAGAAACGGGACGGAGCAATCCGGGGAGAAAGCATGGCTGAAAAAACAACGGGCAAGACCGTAACCAAAGCTGTATCGAAGAGAGCCGCGCCAAAAGCCGCATCCGAAAAAACATCTGCGCGTAAAATTGCTGCTAAAATCCCTGCTAAAACTGGGGCCAAGACGGCTGTGCAGACATCTGAAACAAAGGCTGCGCCAAAAGCAAAGATTGCCGCCACCAAAGCACCGGCACCAAAGGTCGAGGCCGCAAAGGAAAGCACCAGAAAGACCGTCACAGCCAAGGGTGCCACGAGCGCGTCCAAGAAAGAAAAAGCGGTTCCGGCCAAAGTGCCTGCAAAACCCGCAAACACGCCGGAACGCCACTGGCTCAATGCCTATCCGGCCGGTGTGCCGCATGAAATCGAGCTGAACCGGGCAGCCTCCATCGGCGACATGATCTTGGGCGCCTGCCGACAATTCGGCGGCAATCCCGCTTTTAGCTGTATGGGCAAGGACCTGACCTATCAGCAACTGGATGCGGATGCGCGCGCGCTTTGCGCATTTTTGCAATCGCGCGGACTGGTCAAGGGTGATCGCGTTGCGGTGATGATGCCCAATATTTTGCAATATCCGATTGCCATTGCCGCCATCCTGCGCGCGGGCCTTATCGTGGTCAATGTCAACCCGCTCTATACCCCACGCGAGCTGGAACACCAGTTGAACGATGCCGGTGCCAAGGCGCTGATCGTTCTGGAAAATTTCGCGGCAACCGTCGAAAAAGCACTGCCATCCATCCATATTCCGAATATCATCGTCGCCACCATGGGCGACATGCTCGGGCTGAAAGGCCATCTCGTCAATTTCGTGGTGCGCAAGGTCAAGAAGCTCGTTCCTGCATGGAACCTGCCGGGCCATATCACTTTTACAACCGCCTTGAGCGAGGGCCGAGCAAACCCCTTCAACCCGGTTCCGGTTGAGGGTGGCGATATCGCTTTCCTGCAATATACCGGCGGCACGACCGGCATTTCCAAGGGCGCGATGCTAACCCACAGCAACATCCTCGCCAATGTCGAGCAGATGTCGCTATGGATGGAAGTCGCCTTCCGCCAGAAAGGCCGTCCGAAAGAACTCAATTTCGTCTGCGCGCTGCCGCTTTATCATATTTTCGCACTGACCGTGAATGCGATGATCGGCATCAAGCTTGGCGCGCGAAATATTCTCATTCCCAATCCACGCGATATTCCCGGCTTTGTGAAAGAGCTGAAAAAATACCCGTTCCACATTTTTCCGGGCCTCAACACGCTGTTCAACGCGCTTATGAACAATGCAGATTTCAAGACACTCGATTTCAAGCCGCTGATCCTGACGCTGGGCGGTGGCATGGCGGTGCAAAGGCCGATTGCCGAACATTGGCAAGAGGTGACCGGCTGCCACATCACCGAAGGTTATGGTCTGTCGGAAACGTCACCCGTGGCCTCCGCCAATGCGCTCGATGCGAAAGAATTCAGCGGCACCATCGGCCTGCCCATGCCGTCCACGGAATTTGCGATCCGTGATGATGAGGGCAACGACCTGCCCCTTGGAAAAGTGGGTGAAATCTGCGTGCGCGGGCCACAGGTCATGAAAGGCTATTGGGAGCGTGATGACGAGACGGCACGCGCCATCATGGCGGACGGCTTTTTCCGCACCGGCGATATGGGCTTCATGGATGAGCGCGGCTTTACCAAGATCGTCGACCGCAAGAAGGACATGATCCTCGTCTCTGGCTTCAACGTCTATCCCAACGAGATCGAGGAAGTGGCGGCCGAACATCCGCGCATCCTTGAATCGGCGGCCATCGGCATCCCCAATGAGCATTCGGGCGAGGTGGTCAAACTCTTTGTGGTGCGGCGCGACGATGAACTGACGGAGGATGAGGTGAAAGCCTTCTGCGCCGAGCGGCTCACCAATTACAAGCGCCCGCGCGAGGTGGAATTCCGCGAAAGCCTGCCGAAAAGCAATGTCGGCAAGATCCTGCGCCGCGAATTGCGCGATTAAATTTTAGCGCTTGAAGAGTTCGGGCAAGCTGGCAATGGAAGCGAGGACCACGTCCGCATGGGGCGCAAGCGCCTCATGCGGGCTGTTGCCCGACAGGACGCCGATTGCAAGGCCCGCTTTTGCTGCGCGGGCCGTTTCCAGATCATGCAGATTGTCGCCGACCATGGCGATCTGATGCGGTGCAAGATCGAGCTTTTGCGCGAAATAAAGCAGCGGATCGGCATGGGGTTTGGGCCGCGCCGCCGTATCATAACCGATCAGAACATCGAAAAACCTATTGATGCCCAGAGCCTTGGCCGTTGCCCGCGCGCCGGCCTCGGAATCATTGGTGGCAATACCGAGCCGATAGCCCATCGCTTGCAGCGCTTCGAGCGTCTCGCGCAGGCCTTCGATGGCCACCGCCGAACGCGCACCTTGCGCCACGCAAAAACTGTCGAATTCGCCGATCCGCGCCCTGATCTCATCCGCATCGGCATCCGGGTGCCAGAGATGGACGATATCCTCGACCGTTCCCGCCGCAATCACCGAATTGGCACGAAAGCGTTGGGCGATCCAGTCATAGCCGCCTTCATCCATCAGTGTCCGCGCCCTGCCCTCATCGCCTTGTGCGGTCTTTTGCGCCAAGGTCCATGAGATCGTAAACCACGTGCGATCGAAATCGATCAGCGTGCCATCCTTGTCGAACAGGATGGCACGGATTTTTTCAAGCTTTTGCGGCAAAGGCGTAGCGCTCATGCTTCCAGCGCGCCCGCCCGCTTCCTGACCGCGGAAGGCTTATCGCCCAGCAGTTTGAGAAGATCGTCACCGCGACGCACATAGCGAAGCGAGCGGCGCGTGAGGATGCGTCCGGCCTGCGGCGCGCTCAGCACGATATCGCTTTCCGGCTCTCCGGGTACCGGGACGACGGTTGCAAGTTTTGCGCCCGCTTCCACCACATCGCCGGGGGC